>NZ_DALZXY010000010.1:0-51639 GCF_031988865.1 Arthrobacter sp. | reverse complement strand
AGGATTCCTCCCGCAGGCCCGCAATACGGAGGCCAGCGTCGGCCTGCTCCATCAGTGCAGGCAGGAGCGCTTCGAACTGCGCCAGATGGTCCGGTGTCGCCCCTGCGGCAGGAGCATCGGGGGGACGGTTCGGAGTTCAAGGCACAGCTTCCCAAGGCTGCGGTCAGGATTAAGGCTCCGGCAATTGCTGCGGCGGGACGTAGATTCACTTTTCGAGGCTTTCAGTGGTCACCGAAGGGACCCCCACTATTGGAATAGCCCTGAAAGCACCCCGCCCTGTTAGGAGGGACTGTCTCTGTAGTACTCGCTGGACAGACCGTAATCCGGGTCCAGCTCGGAGCGGACCATGCGGTGCTCCTTCGGGTTCTCCCGGCAGCTGGACGTAAGCAGGATTTCCACCCACGCACGCTCGCTCTGGCTATAGGTCGCAGTGACTCCGATGTCGTCCTTGAGATACATCAGGACCCGCACGTCCCCGCCTTCTTCCGGCGGATAGGAGACCTCGTTCTGGCGTTCCCAGCCTTCAGCATCGAGCCAGCCGCCGATTCGGTCAAGCGCGGCGTTGGCTGCTGCGGTGTCGGCTACCGGGCTGGATGCCACACCCAGCCATCGGGTCTCGAGCTGCTGTTCCTCAATCTCCGGCCGCAGGCAGGATTCTTCCCGCAGGTCCTCAAGCTGGAGTCCGGCATCGGCCTGCTCCATCAGTGTGGGAAGCAGCTCCTCAAACTGAGTCAGATAGTCCGGTGTCTCCTGCGCAGCTGCAGAATCAGGGGATGTTTCGGCGTTCAAGGCACAGCCTCCCAGGGATGCGGTCAGGATCAAGGCTCCGGCCAAGGTGGCAGCTGAACGTCGGGGCGTCATTTTTCGAGGCTCTCGGTGGTCACGGTCTGCAGCTTCATATTGGCGTAGTCTTCCGGTCGTTCTTCAATGGGGCTTTCCGAATAGGAGTAGCCGAATCCGTAGTGGAATATCTCCTCAACGTACAGGCTCACACGGCCTCCCTGGATCACCGCCTGGATGTTGGCTGCCGAGGTCGACCCCTTGGCGAAATAGTCCGTGTGCCCGTGCATGAGTGAATCTGGTTTCTTCGGCTCCACGAAACCGGATTCCAGCCGCACGGCGTCCATCTGGGTCTTTGGGTCGCCGCCGGTCCAGAACGAACCGCTGTGGTAGCCGCCGCCGCCTATCTGTGCCACGGAAATCGGATCGTCCCTGGTCTGGATCCAGTACCGGTTGGCGTCCGGGTTGGCCGTGTCGCTGGGACCGGAGACTTCGTGGCCGGTGCCGGCCGGGGCGACATAAAGTATGTTCGACGCCGTCAGACCCTCCCGCTCGCCGGTCCCGAGCAGTGAACCTCCGGCGCTGTAGCCAATGTAGGTGCTGCGCGTATCCTGCGGGACCTCCAGGTCCAGGGCGTGGTCGAACGCGGCCAGCAGTGGCCCGCCGTTTTCGTTGTAGCTGCTGGTGAGGTTGTGGTGCAGCTCGTTCGGCAGATCCGTGCCCTGCCAGTAGAAGGAGACCTTCTGCTGCTCAGGTTTCCCTTCCACAGCCTCGAGGCGGTCCAGATAGCTTTTCAGCGTGCCGAGGTCCGCACCCGTGCCCGGAACCAGGACGGCGGTCCTGGTCACTGTGTCCGACGGGGTGCCCTGCATCGTGACGATGCGGCCGTCCCCGTCCGTGCTGACCATCACGACCTGTGTGCCTTGTTCCACGGCGTAGTCCAACCCCTTAAGCAGCGTCTGCAGGCGCGCCTGCTCGCTCTTCCATTGGGCATGGTCATGGCTCCAAAGCGCCGCGCCGGACCTGTTCTGTCCGTAATCGGCGAATACCGGTTCCTTGAGCCCGGCCAGGTCCTGGCAGGCAGTGTGCCGGTACCCCGCAGCCGTGACGGTGTTGGCGTGCACGCGGGAGGCAAACGGCACCCCGTTGAGGGCGCCGAAGATTGCCGGGTAGAGCAGGAGGAGCTTTTCCTGGTCTCCGGGCGGCAGGCCGAGCCATGCGGCGCGTACCGCCGCGATCCCGGCCTTGGACGCGCTGTCCTTCATCGCTTCGGCCATAACCGCTTCGGCGCTTCCGGGTAGGAGATACCCGGGCAGCCGGTTCGCCGCAAGCAGGGCTGCAGCCTCCGGATTGGCCGCGGCCCACGCACGGAGCTCTTCGGTATCCAGTCCCTGGAGGGAGGGAAGGAGCGCGCCCGGAGTCACGGCGCCCAGCCGTTCGTCAAGCGTGGTGGTCAGGGACGCCCAGGTCACCTCCGGCAGCGTCCGGCTGCCAAGGAAAGCTGTCATGGGCAGTCCGTCTCCGGTACCCCCGGAAATCGCTGCCAAGCTGGCTGCGGATTCCTGTTGCAGTGTGCTCCACTGGGTCGAAAGGGCTTCCGCACGGGTATTGAATGTCTCAACAATGTTCCCGTGGGCCACCGGATCATCGCCCTCGGCAGCCTCACGGGGTTGTTCAGCCGCCAGCCGGCTAAGTTCCTCGGCAAGTGACCGCGCACCGGCAGCGAAGTCCTGGATGACCCCGGCGGCGGAGACAAGGGATGCCCGCCACTGTGCCATCGGCTCGGCCAAGGAATCCATGGCGGCATGCACCAGCTCCTGGGTGGAAGGTTCCCGGTAAGCAGTTCCGACCCGCCGCCATGCGGTTGTTGCGTCGCCCAGGTAACCCTCGGTCACTCCTGCGCGTATCTGGAGGTCCTGGGCCAGAGCATCGAGGGCGGCCCAGTCGCCGCTGATGTCGGGAAGCGTCGAAATTCGCATTATTCCGTCAGGAACCGTAGGCGCCCGGTCTGGGGCGGGGGAGCGGATAGGTAGGCCGTGGGAAGGGTTGAGAGTGCAGACTTCGCTGCTGCGCTCATCTCGCCGTCGGCGTCGACAAAGGCCTGGGCTGCTTCGGTGAGGGCCGTGGCCTTCCGGAAAACCAGACTGGAGATCCGCTGGGCAACGTCCTGCCGGGGAGCCCAGAAGGAGGAAAAAGCACCGGCGACGGCGTCGGCACTGCCGAAACTGCCGGCGAGCTCGCCAGCGGTGTCCGCGGCGGCAGCACCCGCCTGATGCAGGGCCTGGCCGTCGGCTGCGACATCCACCACAACGGCATGAATGGCTGCCGGCTGGATTTCGTACTGCACTCTTCCCCCCTGATATGGCCCCTGGACGCGCGGACGGTCCCGCTAACCATGAGTCTGCGGTCTATCTTGACCGGCGTCGATGGGGAGAAGTACCCATACGGCTGTGGTGAGGGTTCCTGCCCTCAGAACTCTGTGCAGATTCTCCGGCAGGAGTTGGCACCGGGGTCCTGTCAGCCCTTGGTAAGCTTGTCTGAAGCCCTTCGCCAACCGTCCTGCGCTCTGCAGTGTCCGGCCTTGGTGCGAAGGTGCTCCTTTCCACCGCACCCACCACAGACTTTTTGCTCCGCCCACCACGCGCCTGTTCCAGGTGCCGTGCCACCCGGAGCGACGGGTTGTGCCCCAAAGCCCGGCGGCGGAAAGTACCGCAATACCGTAGGAGAAGCGCCACCCCCATGCAGTCTGCCCCCGCCGCCCCGCACCAAGAAGTCCTTTGGAACCGCCGCTACGATCCCAACATTGCCGAAGTAAACCAACTCTGTGACTCCCTGATGCAGCTCAAACCGGGCAGCGAAGTCCCCTACATCGACCCGCAGCATGATGTGGAGGAAGCCCGGATTGTCAGCCTGTTCTCCAACAACGGTGCGGCGCATCCCTCCGGATTCGTTACAGCAGGGAGTGACGAGGCCATGACCCGCCTGCTCGGCGTGCACTGGCAGGTGGGCCTGAAGCCCCAGTACGTTATGCCGTGGAACGTCCATCCCTGGTATACGCCGGGGGAGCCCCACACGAAGCTGACCAAGGAAGAGGTGGCTGAGGGCCTCAAGCCGCTGCTTCGCTTCCTGGCACTGGTACCGCGGGCTTCAGTGATCGTCGCGCACGGCACCGAGGCCCAGCGGCTGGCTGCGGCCTTCCTGAAGACCGAGAACCGGATGATTTACCGGCGCAGCTTCAAGATCTACAAGGCGCGTTCGGCTGAAGGCCGTTCCTTCGGTGCCACCGAGGAGCGCCAGGAAGAATCGCTCGCCGAAATGCGGCTGGCCTACAAGGACGCCATGGCGCGGACCGGGCTGGCCTTAACCGGACGCTAGCCGTCGGCGGATATCCGGCGAAGACAATCCGCCGGCGGCCAGCCGGCAAACTGGTAGGCCTAGTCTGCTTCCACCGGAACATCGACGATTCCGGTGAAGCGGGTGCCAATGCCCTCATACTCGCTGCGCACACGGCCGGCGGGAACGGGCGGAAGTTCGCGGGCCGAGTGGTCGAAGCACACCACATGAGTGAACTCAGGCCACCATTTCTTCGGGCGCGCCATCTCGCGGTAGCCGCAGACCGAGCACTCCAGCGATACCCAGACCGGCCGTTTCCCGGTCCGGTTTGCCCGCGACTGCGCGAGCCACTGCGGCGGATTGGCATTGAGCGCATCGAGCTCTGAGCGTTCCATCCGCGGAGGAATGCCGTGGCGGGAGGCCATTTCGAGCGGAATATCAAGGATCTGTGCTGCAAGGCGTCTGGTAATCATCGCTTTAAACGATACGGCAGGGGGGGGTTGGCCGCCGTCGTGCCCTGCCGGAATGTGCCGGTTACTTAGTCCGCTTCGGAGAAGGCCTTCCGGAGGTTCGCTTCCTGCTCCTTGGAAAGGTTCGTTGCGATCAGCGTGGCTCCGGGGTTTCCCTCCTTGAAGGCTTCAAGGACCCGGTCCTCCACGGCGTCCGAGGACAGCACGAACAGGGCGGAGGTTCCCGGGGTGACTTCCTGGCGGACCTGCTTGATGAAGTCGTCGTCAATGCCGACGTCGACCATCGAGCCTGACAGCGCACCGATCGCGGCGCCCACCGCGGCCCCGATCAGCGGAACAAAGAAGATCAGGCCAAACAGCAGCCCCCAGAAACCGCCGCCCAATGCGCCCGTACCAACCAGGTTGTGTTCCTGGACCGTCTTGGGCTTCTTCTTGTCCTGCGGCCAGGTGATGATCGCCTCGTCCTGCACGGTGATCAGGTTCTGGGCCTGGAGGCTGGCGAGGGTTTGCGTTGCCCGTTCAGCGGCATCCGCTTCCGGGAATTTCCATACGGTCAGTGTTGCCATGGCAGATGCTCCAAACGGTTGGGATCCAGGTACCGCCCTGTGTGCCAAGGACACCAAACGGGCAGAGTAGACGCCACGTTAGCCAGCGGATCACTCCCGGATCAAGCAATCCTCCGGACCTGGCCCGGCCCGCCCAAGACCGGCGGCGGACACTGTCTAACCTGCGCTGGCGGTCGTAGACTGACTGCCGGATTATGCCCGGAGTCGTGGCTGCCTGCGTCCGCTAGCCTTCACCCGTGAGGCTTGAGCGGTACAGCTGCAGCAGTGCGGGGGTCCCGCCGCTTTCCATTGCCCGGCGCTGGCGTTCGGCGCCGGTGCCCGAGTCCCAGAGGTTGGCCAGCCCCGCCTGGACCCAGTCGGTGTCGCTCTCCGCGTCGAGTGCAGGACCTGCGAAGTCGAGCAGCGCCCGGATACGGTCCTTGGCGGGGACCAGCTCGGCGCTCACCGGGTCCACCAGCGTGCTGGTGATCCCTTCCCGGGCGGCCTGCCACATGGCCGCATCGAGCAGTTCGGCTTCCGGGACCGGACGCGGTATATCCCGCTCGGCTTCCTCCACCGCGGTGCTGACCAGGCCGCGGATAATGGCGGCCAGGAGAACGGAGTCCCGTGCCTGGAGCTGAGCGTCGCCGGCGCGGACCTCCAGGGTGGGGTAGGAGTCGGACAGGCGGGCCATCCAGGTCAGGACTCCGCGGTCGATGATCGCGCCGGTAGCCACGAGCTGCTTCACGCGGCGTTCGTAATCAGCCGCGTCCGTAAAGACCGGCGGGCACCCCTGGACCGGCCAGCGCCGGTAGTGCACCACCCGCCAGCTGCCGAAGCCGCTGTCCCGGCCCAGCCAGTAAGGCGAATTGGCGCTCAGGGCCACAACGGCCGGCAGCCATTCACGGATTCGGTTCAGGGCCTGGACGCCGGCCTCGCGGCCGGGAATCGAAACATGGACGTGCAGCCCGTTGACGAACTGGTCACCAACGATCCCCGGTGCGCTGGCCCGCAGGTCCCGGTAACGTTCCTTGTCAGTGAGTTCCGGATAGTGGTCCTCGGTAAACGGGGCCGACGCCGTTCCCGCAGCCAGCACGGAGGCCTTACGCGCCGCAGCCTCGAGCTGGGAACGGAAGTTGAGCAGGTACTCTTCGGCCTCCGTCAAAGTGGACGAAACCGGAGTGGCGGTTTCGAGCTGGCAGCTGAGCAGTTCGCGCTGGATCTCGCCTTCGGTTACCCGCGGTGACTGGTGCAGGTAGCCGGCTACCTCGTCCGCCTTATGCACCGGGAAACCGGTGGACGGGTCAAGCAGCAGATACTCTTCCTCGATGCCCAGTGTCGCCATGCATCCCTCCAAGATTGTGTCCCAGCCCGTGGGGGCTGCCAGCACGGTGCCTGTCTAGAAGACTAGGGCCAAAACGGTCCCTGAGGCCAAATCAGAAGTAACCTGACTTTTCTCCGATGGTGGTGGTTCTTTTACTAACCAGCGATCAGCGACTGCCGAAAGAGTCCCGCCAGCCCGCCCCAGCCCGCGTTGGCCACTGCCGCGCGCTGGCGTCCTGCGCCGGTTCCGGAACCGTACAGCCGCTCCAGTCCTTGGAGAACGTAGGGAAGGTCGCCGCTGTTCTCAAGCGCCGGCCGGATGTACGCCAGGAGCGCGCCAACCTGGACCTGGCCGCCTGCCACAGCGCAGCGTCGAGCATTTCCGGATCCTGCTCCGGCCGGTCTGCGTCCGCAAGGACTGTCGTCACCAGTCCGCGCACCAGTGCCGCCAGCAGGACAGAATCCCGCGCCTCCAGCTGCGCATCGCTTACCCGTACCTCAAGGGTGGGGTAGTGCTGGGACAATCGTGCCGCCCACCCGATATGGCCGGCATCGAGCACGACGTCGGTTTCGAGCAGGTTCGCGAGCCTCCTGTCATAGTCCTCGGCGTCGGCGAAGTGCGGCGGGCAGCCCTGCACGGACCAGCGCCGGTAATGGATGAGCCGCCAGCTGGAGAAATTGGACTCACGTCCCCGCCAGAAGGGGGAATTGGCGGACAAGGCGGCCAGCGTGGCCAGCCAGGGGCGGATGCGGTTAAGGGCAGCCACACCGGCCTCCCGGTCGGGAATCCCAACGTGGATATGCGTTCCGTTCAGGTAATGCTCGCCGGCCACGGCCCCGGTCACTTCGCCCATCAGCATGTACCGTCCCGTCGGGCTGATCTCTGCAGGCGGTTCGGGGATGCGTGGTGCTGCCCCGGTGAGTGCAACCCCCACCCCGGCTAGGGAAGCAGCATCGGCAATCAGCGACCGCGAGGCCAGGAGCGACTCCGTTGCCTCGTCCAGGGTCTCGCAGATGTTCGTGGCAATTTCCAGCTGGCAGGCGAGGAACTCGGCGGAGCTGGCGACCGCAGGGCCGGAGGAGGGGGCGAGCTTGCCGGAGAGCTCGGCTGCCCGGGCGGATGGAAGTCCGCTAAGCGGATCGATGAGGAGGAACTCCTCCTCAATGCCGAACGTCACCATGCATAATCCCCTGTTCGCTGCGCTGGCGGAGGGCCCTACCGGTTGGACCAGTTTAGGGCAGTGTCCGGTGCCGAAGGCAGGGGAGGGGCGGAACTGTTTGCGGGTGTCCGTGTTGAGCTAGCCGGCCACCGTCAAATGGCCCAGTGCGACGGCGCCGACGGACAACACCAGGTTCAGGAAAATATTGGCCACGGCGAGCCGGCGGCTGCCGTTGAGCCAGAGAACCACCGTGGCCGTGCTCCAGGAGCTGAACGTCGTCAGGCCGCCAGCCAGGCCTGCTGCAGCGGCGTTATAGGCCAGGCCATCGATGCCGCCGCCCTGCAGCAGCCCGAAAGCGGCACCAATGAGGAACGACCCGGCCACGTTGACGAGCAGCGTCGCAGCCGGGAACCTCGGGCGTTCCGGGTGCTGCGCAGCCGTGAAGGCGGTGTCCAGGCCGAACCGGAGCAAGGTGCCGGCCATCCCGCCCAGGGCAACGAACAGGGCCGTCATGGCTGCTCGCCACGCTGCTGGAGGCCCCGGCGGCGCATCACGGCCGACCCTGCAGCGAGACCGGTTCCGGCGGCCGCCAGCCCGGCGGCGGTACTCAGGCCGGCGTAAAGCAGCCAGGTTCCGTGCCGGCCGGCTTCGAGCAGGGTTCCGATGCTGAGAGCGAAGGCCGAGAAGGTGCTAAAAGACCCCAGCAGTCCCGGCCCCAGTCCGGCCCTGAGCCAGAACGGCACCGCCGGACGGAACAGCCACCAGGAGGTGAAAAAGCCCAGCGCCGCGCTGGCTGTGACGTTGATGGCGAAGATAGTCGTGTCAAAGGAGACGGGATCGGTGGGAAAGAGCCGGGTCAGCAGATAGCGGGCTTCGGAGCCGGCCAGCCCGCCCACAGCTACGGCTGCCCAGGCCTGCCATCCCGGCAGGGCACGCCGGACGCTTCCTGGCCCGGAACGGTTCATTGCCGTATGGCCCGCCAGGTCAGGGTGAGGTAGGGCAGCTCCAGAACCTCGTCGGCGCCATGGCCGAGGTGCTCGTGGATGAACCAGGCCAGGTTCGCCAGGACCTTGGCCCGGGTGGCTTCGGACGCCGAGAGATAGTAGGCACGGGACTTGGCCAGATCCGCCAGGTCGGCCGGCGTCATCGACTGCACCCAGGTGCTGGTGTGGGATTCCTGCAGCCGGAACGGGGCCCCAAGCTCCGGGCGGAACCCGGGCCGCAGGACGTCTCCGGCATGGATGATGCGGGAGAAGCGGTGCACCCACGGCACACTCACATCGAGCTGGTTCCAGACCAGGCCGAGAATGCCACCGGGGCCCAGGATCCGGTCGAACTCGACCGCCGACGCCGCCGGGTCGCACCAGTGCCACGCCTGGGCTACGGTGACGGCGTCGAAGGAAGCCGCGGGAAGGCCCGTCTCCTCAGCCGTACCGGTCGACGCCGGAACGGACGGCAGGGAACTCCTCAGTTGGCCGAGCATGTCTTCGGAGGGGTCTACGGCATGGACGCTGAACCCGGCTGAGACCAGGGTGCGTGTGTACTTGCCGGTGCCCGCACCGACGTCGGCAACGGTTACGGACGACGGCGGACGGGTGGCGAGCTCCGGGGTGTCGAAGAGCCAGCGGACGGCGTCTTCGGGGTAGCCGGGGCGGACCCGGTCGTAGTGCTCTCCGCCGCTGCGGTAACTCTGTGCCAGCTCACGCCGGCGCAGGGCGTGAAGCCGGGGTCCGCTGGATGCCACTGGTTCCCGCCTGGGCCTAGAACAGGTCGTCGAGGCCGGGGTTCAGCCTCTGCAGCACTTCGTTGTGAAGCACTCCGTTGGTCGCGAGGGCATTGCCCCCGAACGGGCCGTCTTCGCCCTCGAGCGAGCTGAACCGTCCACCGGCTTCGGTGATGATCGGGACCAGGGCAGCCATGTCGTAAAGGTTCAGTTCCGGCTCGCAGGCAATGTCCACAGCGCCTTCGGCCACCATGCAGTAGGACCAGAAGTCGCCGTAGGCGCGCGTGCGCCAGACGGACTCGGTCAGCCCGAGGAACTCATCGAGGCTCCCGCGCTGCTTCCAGCCGGTCAGGCTGGAGTAGGAGAGCGAGGCGTCATCCAGGCGGGAGACGTCCGAGACCCGCAGGCGGGTAGCGGCGGCGAGCGAGCGGCCCATATAGGCGCCGGTTCCGGTGGCAGCCCACCAGCGCTTGCCCAGGGCGGGCGCGCTGACGACGCCGACAACGGGGACGCCGTCGTCGACCAGCGAGATCAGGGTGGCCCAGACCGGGACGCCGCGGACGAAGTTCTTGGTGCCGTCGATGGGATCGATGATCCAGCGCCGCGGACCGGACCCGGTAGAACCGAATTCCTCACCGAGGACGGCATCGCGCGGGCGGGCACGGGAGAGCTGCCCGCGGATGGCCTCCTCTGCCGCTTTGTCCGCATCGGTGACCGGAGTCAGGTCCGGTTTCGTCTCGACGCGGAGGTCCTGGGCCTTGAACCTGGACATGGTCTGGTCGTCCACGGAGTCGGCCATGACATGGGCGAGACGCAGATCATCGTTGTAGTTCTGAGCGAACGGCATACTTCAACTTATCGCTATTAGGCAGGCAGTGCCCACGTTTACGCTGGTGCGCGGCGTGTGCCCGCGCGTTTGTCCCGGTTGCGCCCCGTCTACTGGCTTCCGAGCTCCTTGGCATGGGCCCGGTTCTCCGTGCGCATGCCGGAGCCGAGCAGGCGGCGCAGTGACGCCAGGCGGGCAGCTCCCGCCGAGCCGGCCTGTCCGGACTCCACCCACGGATCGAGCCCGCAGTTGACGGCATCGCCGTCGTGGCGGCAGCCGCGTTCGCAGGCTTCGGTGCCCGGTTCCAGATCGGGGAAGGCGCTGAGGATCCGGTCGGGATCCACGTGTGCCAGCCCGAAGGAGCGGATGCCGGGAGTGTCGATGATCCAGCTGCCGGCGGGGGCATCGTTAACCTTCAGTGCCAGTGCCGAGGAGGACGTGTGGCGTCCGCGTCCGGTGACTGCGTTGACGCCGCCAGTGGCACGGCGGGAGCCGGTCAGTGCGTTCACCAGGGTGGACTTGCCGACGCCGGAGTGGCCCACCAGGACGCTGACCTTGCCGAGCAGATGCTCGTGGAGCGCGGAGACGGCGTTACCTGCCAGCCGGGCCGAGAGGCCGTCGTCCGACTCCGAGTCGATTCCGGAGTCTTCTTCCTGAGCGGTCCGGCTGATGATGACCTCAAGATCGAGGTGGTCATAATTTGCCAGCAGCTCAGCGGGATCCTTGAGGTCTGCTTTGGTGACGCACAGCAGCGGGGAAATGCCGGCGTCGTACGCCGCGACCAGCGCCCGGTCGATGAACCCGGTGCGTGGTTCCGGGTTCGCCGCCGCCACAACGATCACCAGCTGGTCCGCGTTCGCCACGACAACGCGCTCCACCGGATCCGTGTCATCCGCGGAGCGGCGCAGGACGGTGTCGCGCTCATTGACCCGGACCAGCCGGGCAAGGGTATCCGGGGCACCGCTGACGTCTCCGACGAGCCCAACCAGGTCGCCGGCGACCACCGGTGTGCGGCGCAGCTCGCGGGCCCGGGCAGCCGTGACGATCCGCTCCTGGGCAGTGTCTTCGTCCACGATCGCGGTGTAGCGGCCGCGGTCCACCGTGATGATCCGTCCGGTCACGGCGTCCTCGTGGGCAGGCCGGTCCTTGGTGCGGGGACGCGATCCCTTTTTATTGGGCCGGACCCGGACATCGGATTCGTCCCAGCCGCCGGTGCCTCGTGCCACCGCTAGCCTTCCTGAGCTTTGCCGGAGCGCTGTCCGGCGCCTGAAACCAGGTCCGTCCAAAGCTGGGCGAATTCCGGCATCGTCTTGGCGGTTGCACTGATGTCTTCGACGACGACGCCGGGTACAGCCAGTCCGATGATCGCTCCCGCCGTTGCCATCCGGTGGTCGGCGTAGGTGCCGAACGTACCGCCGTGCAGCGGCACCGGATCGATCCGCAGGCCGTCCTTGGTTTCGGTGACAGAGCCGCCCAGCCGGTTGATTTCGGTGCTCAGTGCTGCGAGCCGGTCCGTCTCATGACCGCGCAGGTGCGCGATGCCGGTGAGGACCGACGGCGAATCCGCCAGGGCACAGAGTGCCGCCACGGTGGGGGCCAGTTCGCTGGTGTCAGCGAAGACCCCGCCGCGGATCCGGCCGCGGCCGGTGATGGTGAGCACGCCGTCGGCCAGTTCCGCATCCGCTCCCATTTGGGGAAGGATCTGCCGCCACTTGTCGCCCACCTGGGTGGTTTCCGCCGGCCAGCCCGGTATCCGGACCGTGCCGCCGGTGGCCAGGGCCGCCGCCAGGAAGGGACCCGCGTTGGAAAGGTCGGGTTCAATCCGGACGTCGAACGCGCGGATGGCCCCGGGGGAGACCTTCCATTCGTTCGGCACGGAATCGTCCACCTCAACGCCTGTTTCCCGCAGGACCCGGACCGTCATGGCAATGTGGTCAAGGCTCGGCACCGACTCGCCGCGGTGCACCAGGTGCAGGCCGTTCGCGAAGCGGGCGCCGGTCATCAGCAGGGCTGAGACGAACTGGCTCGAGGCGCCGGCGTCGATCTCCAGGCGGCCTCCCTCGACCCCGCCGGTGCCGGTGACCCGGAACGGCAGCGAGCCGCTGCCGCCGTCGTCGACCGAAATTCCCAGCCCCCGCAGTGCCTCAATGGTCGCGCCCATGGGGCGCAGCCTGGCATGCGGATCACCGTCGAAGGAGGTGGTGCCTTTCCGCAGTGCCGCGACCGGCGGAACGAACCGCATGACCGTTCCGGCCAGGCCGCAGTCAACCTCTGCCTCCGAGTCACTTCCGGTGCCCAGCGGCTCGACCAGCAGGTCCGGGCCGAAGGGCCCGGATCCCGGCACTTCCGTGATCTGTGCACCGAGGGACCGCAGCGCGGTGATCATCAGAGCCGAGTCGCGTGAATGCAGCGGTGCCCGGAGCCGGGAGGGGCCGTCGGCCAGCGCGGCCAGGACGAGGTACCTGTTGGTGAGTGATTTGGAGCCGGGAACCTGTACTTCGGCGTTGACGGGCTGGTCCGGCGTGGGTGCCGGCCAGCCGTCGGCAACAGGCTGCAGTGCGGAGGGGGAAGTCATGGTGCCTAGGAACCTACGATGTCTGTGGCGGCGCTGCGGACGGCGCGGTCCGCCTTGGCCAGCTGCTTCTTGGTCTGCTTGCTGACTTTCCGGGTTCGGCGGCTGGCATCCTTGCCAACAGCGCGCACGTTTCGTCCGGTATCGGCGGCGAGGTGCTCGGCGCGCCAGGCCAGCCCGGGACGTCCGTTGGTGTCCACGGCAGCCAGCAGGACTCCGCCGATCAGGGAAAGGTTCTTGAGCAGCTGGGTGCGCCGGTCCTTGCGCCCTTCACGCGTGGTGGCGTCGGCGTTGCGGTATTCCACGAAGGTGTTCACTCCAGCGGTCGCGGCCAGGACAATGCCGGCCAGCCGGGAGAACTTGCCAACCCCGAGCATCGCAGCGGCACCAAGCTGGGTGGCGCCAAGGACACGGGCGACGGCGACGGGATTGTCCGCGAGTCCAGCTGCCGACGGCACCACCTTGCCCAGGCGTCCGAGCGTGGGGGAGAGCTGCTGCGCGGTCTGCTCCACATTCCGCAGCCTTTCCACACCGGCTGCGACAAAGCCTGCGGCGAGGAGCGGGCGGGCTAGGGTTCGGACAATCGTCATACGTTCCTCCTGGGATACGCCGTGCAGTAGGCGTGCAGTAATGGATGATACGGCGGCGCCGGGCGTGCCGTATGCAAACGGATATCCCTAGTCTGGCACCTTTGGCACCCTTACACACTGTCCACCGACGCCGGGGCAGGAATAACGGGCTGCCGGCAGTGGTTATGTTGTGCACCGGCGGGGTTGGTAAATAACAGGGAACCAACACTTCTGGAATTACACGGCGAATGCGGAACCGGCCGGGAAAACACCACGGAAGGGGCAGTACAAGGAATGGCGAACTCTCTGCTGGATGCCGGGGCGCCCGCTCCCACGGACCAGCCCAGCTTGCTGGTGCGCACGCGCCCCTTAGACTTGAACTTGATGAGAACTGATGTGCCGGAAGGCAGCCCCCAGGTGGAAGACCCTGGCTTGGACGTCGCGGCAGAGTCCGAGCAGGCGCGTAAGCAGCGGTTCGAGAGGGACGCCATGCAGTATGTGGACCAGCTCTACTCCGCTGCCATGCGCATGGCCCGGAACCCCGCTGACGCGGAGGACCTTGTCCAGGAGGCCTATACCAAGGCCTTCTCGGCGTTCCACCAGTACAAGCCCGGGACCAACCTCAAGGCCTGGCTCTACCGGATTCTGACCAACACGTATATCAATCTCTACCGGAAGCGCCAGCGGGAGCCGCTGCAGTCAAACTCCGAAGGAGTGGAGGACTGGCAGCTGGCGCGTGCGGCGGAACACAGCTCCTCCGGCCTGCGGTCGGCTGAGGCCGAAGCGCTGGACCACCTGCCCGATTCCGATGTCAAGAGAGCACTGCAGGCCATCCCGGAGGAGTTCCGGCTGGCGGTCTACTTCTCCGACGTCGAAGGTTTCGCATACAAGGAAATCTCGGAAATCATGAACACGCCCATCGGCACGGTGATGTCCAGGCTGCACCGCGGACGCAAGATGCTCCGTGAGCTGCTGGCCGAATACGCCCATGAGCGGGGCATCAAAGCCAAGGTACGGCCGGCAGCCGCCGGTGCCGGTGATAAGAAGAATCAGGGGAACACACTATGAGCGATTGCCAGAGCCTGGGCGATTGCGAGGACGCACGCATCGAAAGGCTGTACGAGTACCTTGACGGGGCTCTTTCACATGACGACCTGGCTGAGATCCAGGAGCATCTGCAAGGTTGTCCCGCGTGCGCAGAGGAACATGACCTGGAGTGTGTCATCCGTTCTGTGGTTAAGCGGTCCTGCACCGAGGCGGCCCCCGCAACCCTGAAAGCCAGCATCCTGGAACGGATCAGCCAGATCCAGTCCGTGGAGCACTAGAGCCTTACACACAGAAACCCCCGCCGCCGTGAGGCTGCGGGGGTTTCTGTTTTGGTGCGGCCTGTCCGCACAAGCGCCCTGACTTAAGTGTTGGGACGCTTGCCGTGGTTTGCGCCGCCGCGCTTGCGATCCTTGCGCTTGCGTGCTCGCTTGCTCATGGCTGCCTCCTTCGTTTAATAACACGTTTTGCCCTTCAGTCTCCCACACAGTGAACCGATGGCATAAATGCGCAGCTGCCTTTGCGGGCGGTCCCCGGCAGTGTCCGGACCGTGTCGCCTAGGATGGACCCACCAGCGACAAAGGAGTTCCGCATGCGAGCTGTTTATGCCCAGTCCCAGTCCCAGGAAGACCCGCTCAGCGGCCTGGTGGTCGGAGAGCTTCCCCGCCAGGAAGCTGGACCGGGGTTCCGCCGGGTCAGGGTCCGGGCTTCTGCGCTGAACCGGCATGACCTGTGGTCCCTGCAAGGTGTTGGGCTCTCCGCCGGCAGCCTGCCCATGGTCCTGGGCTGCGATGCGGCAGGCATTGACGACGACGGCAATGACGTCATTGTCCACTCGGTGATCTCCACCCCGGGCTGGGAGGGCGACGAAACCCTTGACCCGCTCCGTACCCTGCTCTCCGAACGGTATGCCGGGACCATGGCGGACGAGGTCTGGGTGCCGGAACGGAACCTGGTGCCCAAGCCGGCTCAGCTAACCTTCGAGGAAGCGGCCTGTCTTCCCACCGCCTGGCTTACGGCGTACCGGATGATCTTCACGGTGTCCCCTGCAGCACCGGGTTCAACGGTGTTGGTCCAGGGTGCCGGGGGAGGGGTCTCCACTGCGCTGGTGTCCCTGGCATCCGCCGCCGGGTTCCGGGTCTGGGTCACCGGGCGGAGCCCGGAAAAGCTCGAACATGCCCGCCGGCTTGGCGCGGACGCAGTGTTCGCCGCCGGGTCACGGCTGCCCGAGCGCGTGGACACAGTCTTCGACTCGGTGGGCGAAGCGACCTGGGCGCATTCCCTGAAGGCACTAAAACCCGGCGGGGCCCTGGTGACCTGCGGCGCCACGAGCGGGCCGAACCCTCCGGCGGACCTGAACCGCGTCTTCTTCCTGCAGCTCAAGGTCCTGGGCTCCACGATGGGGACAAAGGCGGAGTTGGCGCGCCTGGTCCAGTTCCTGTTGGCCACGGGGGTGCGCCCCGAAATCGATTCCGTCCTGCCGCTGGAGGACGCGGCCAAGGGCTTCCGCCGCCTGCACGACGGCGCGGCCACCGGGAAGATCGTCTTCCGGCACTAAGCCGGGCCGGGCAGGTCCTCCCTGGGGATGCAGAAGGCGCCCACGGCTTGCCGTGGGCGCCTTCTGCATTGATGAACAGTGCCGGAAGTCAGTTCATGTCCGGCAGGTCCAGCCAGCGGAACCAGCCGCGGTGCAGGACGAGCCAGGCGATCAGGCCGTAGCCTGCCTGGCCGGGTGCCCCACCATTGGAGGCGAGGTCGGTCCGCCATTGTTCGTGGTTGAGCAGTGGAGTCAGTGTGTCGACGTAAACGTGCTTCCTCCGGGTCGTTACGTCCCCGAATGCGGCAGAGAGATCGGCCAGCTTTCGGTTCCGCTCCGGGTCAAGCCCGGGAGGCGGACCCACTACCAGGACCTTGATGCTCATCTGTGCCGCGCCGTCCAGGATGTTGGCCAGGTTCAGGCGGCTGCGCGCGGTGGAGAGTTCCAGGTCCAGGTCCCGGTCGGAGAGCCCGATAACCAGGCGGTTTTCGCAGCTCTCGTCGAACCTGCGGCCGGCCTCCATCAGCCAGCGGTTGGCGAGTGCTTCAGTGCCCTCACCGGGGGCGGCGAGGCTGTAGGCCTCAAGTATTGCGTGCTCCGGGGTTGTGCGCGCCAGCACACGTCCCAGCCAGCCGAGCGCGCGGGGATCACCGTGGCCGGCGAGCAGTTCGTCACCGACCGCAGCAAGCCTGATTCTGCGTTGTTCCACGAGTTCCCTTTTCCAATAGCCGAAAGTCCAGATGAAGGGGTGCGTTAAAAGCCGGGTGGGGCACCGCTGGTGCCCCACCCAAACCTAGCCTACTATCGGCGCTCGAAAGCCTTCTTGACCAGAATGTCCTGCTCAACGGCATGACGCTTGGCCGAGCCGGTAGCGGTCGACGCCGATGCCGGACGCGAAGCCAGCTTGAGCGGACGGTCCAGCTCCGGCGGCAGGTTCAAGCCGATGAACGGCCACGGACCCTGGTTCGCCGGTTCATCCTGCGCCCAGACCAGCTCAGCGTTCGGGTACTTCGCAACGGCATCATTGATTTCGTTGACGGGCAGCGGGTACAGCTGCTCCACCCGGATGATGGCTGTCTTCTCGTCGTCGGTCTTCTGGCGGTGGGCCAGCAGATCGTAGTAAAGCCGGCCGGAGACCAGCAGCACCTTCTCGACGGCGTTCGCATCCAGTTCCGCATGCTCGCCGATAACCGGCTGGAACGAGCCCTGGGTGAAGTCCTCCACCGGGGTGGCAGCGGCCTTCAAGCGCAGCAGCTGCTTCGGGGTGAAGATCACCAGGGGCTTGCGCGGCCGGCTGTATGCCTGCCGGCGCAGCAGGTGGAAGTGCGAGGCACCGGTGGTCGGGTTCGCCACGATCATGTTGTCCTCGGCGCACATCTGCAGGAAGCGCTCAATGCGGGCTGAGGAGTGGTCCGGGCCCTGTCCCTCGTAGCCGTGCGGAAGCATCATGACCAGCGAGGAGCGCTGGCCCCACTTCTGCTCGGCGGAGGAGATGAACTCGTCGATGATCGTCTGGGCGCCGTTGACGAAGTCGCCGAACTGGGCTTCCCAGAGCACCAGTGCGTCCGGACGTTCCACGGAGTAGCCGTATTCGAAGCCCAGGGCAGCGAATTCGGACAGCAGGGAATCGTAGATCCACAGCTTGGCCTGGTTGGGGTCCAGATCGGCCAGCGGCGTCCACTCGGTGCCGGTGGCGCGGTCGTGGAACACAGCGTGGCGCTGGGTGAACGTGCCGCGCCGGGAGTCCTGTCCGGCCAGGCGTACGGGGACGCCTTCCATCAGCAGCGAACCGAAGGCCGCGATTTCCGCGAAGCCCCAGTCGATGTTGCCCTCGCGGGACATCTGCTCGCGCTTCTCAAGCAGCGACTTCAGCTTCGGGTGCACGGTGAAGCCTTCGGGCACGGTGACATGCGCCTTGCCGATTCGGGCCAGGGTGTCCGCGGAGATTGCCGTGCTGGACGGCGCGACGACGGTCGAGCCTTCCTGCTGGGCTGCCGGACGCTCCAGGTCCGAGACGGCTTCCGAATCCTTGGTGATGACCGGGATCGGGGACGTCTGGGCGGCGTGCGTTTCGGCGAAGACCCGCTCCAGGCGGCTCTGGTAGTCCCGGAGCGCCTGCTCGGCCTCGTCCTGGCTGATGTCGCCGCGTCCGATCAGGGACTCGGTGTAGAGCTTGCGGACCGAACGCTTGGCTTCGATCAGCGAGTACATCATCGGCTGGGTCATCGAGGGATCGTCGCCCTCGTTGTGGCCGCGGCGGCGGTAGCAGACCATGTCGATGACGACGTCCTTGTTGAACCGCTGGCGGTAGTCGAAGGCCAGCTGCGCAATACGGACGACCTGCTCCGGGTCATCACCGTTTACGTGGAAGATCGGTGCCTGGACCATCTTGGCAACGTCGGTTGCGTAAACGGAGGAACGCGACGACGTCGGAGCGGTGGTGAAGCCGACCTGGTTGTTCACGATCACGTGGATGGTTCCGCCGGTGCGGTAGCCGCGCAGCTGGGAGAGGTTGAGCGTTTCCGCCACCACGCCCTGCCCGGCAAATGCCGCGTCACCGTGGATCAGGATCGGCAGGACGGGGAATTCGTCGCCCCGGTCCAGGCGGTCCTGCTTGGCGCGGACGATGCCTTCGAGGACGGAGTCCCCGGCCTCCAGGTGCGACGGGTTGGCTGCCAGGTAGACCTTCGTCTGGTTGCCGTTGTCCGACGTGAAGGTTCCCTCGGTGCCGAGGTGGTACTTCACATCGCCGGAGCCCTGGACGGAGCGCGGGTCCTGTGTGCCCTCGAATTCGCGGAAGACCTGGGCATAGGTCTTGCCGGCGATGTTCGTCAGGACGTTCAGGCGGCCGCGGTGGGCCATGCCAATGCCGACTTCTTCCATGCCTTCGTCGGCGGCACCCGAAATGATGGTGTCGAGCAGCGGAATCAGGGATTCGCCGCCTTCAAGGGAGAAGCGCTTCTGGCCAACGAACTTGGTCTGCAGGAACGTTTCGAATGCCTCAGCCGCGTTGAGCTTGCTGAGGATGCGCAGCTGCTCCTCGCGGGAAGGCTTGCTGTACGGAGCCTCGAGGCGGTCCTGGAACCAGACACGCTCTTCAGGATCCTGGATGTGCATGTACTCGATGCCTGCCGTGCGGCAGTATGCGTCGCGAAGCACGCCGAGGATCTTCCGCAGCTTCAGCATCGGCTTGCCGCCGAAGCCTCCGGTGGGCCACTCACGGTCCAGGTCCCAGAGGGTCAGGCCGTGGGTCAGCACATCCAGGTCCGCATGGCGGCGCTGGACGTATTCCAGGGGGTTGGTGTCCGCCATCAGGTGGCCGCGGACACGGTAAGCGTGGATCAGCTGCTGGATGCGGGCGACCTTGTTGATCTGTTCATCCGGGTTGACCTGGATGTCAGGGCTCCAGCGCACGGGCTCATAGGGGATGCGCAGGGATTCGAAGACGTCATCGTAGAAGTTCTGCTCACCCAGCAGCAACTGGTGGATGATGCGCAGGAACTCGCCGCTGCCGGCGCCCTGGATGACTCGGTGGTCATAGGTGGAGGTCAGCGTAATGACCTTGGAGATCGCGTTGCGGGCGAGGATCTTCTCGTTCGCGCCCTGGAACTCGGCCGGGTACTCGAGCGCGCCGGCGCCGATGATGCAGGCCTGGCCCTTGGACAGGCGCGGAACGGAGTGGACCGTGCCGATGCCGCCGGGGTTTGTCAGGGAGATCGTGGTGCCCTTGTGGTCATCCGCCGTCAGCTTGCCGTTACGGGTGCGCTTGACCAGGTCTTCATAGGCGTGCCAGAACTCGGAGAAGTTAAGCGTTTCCGCCTTCTTGATGTTCGGGACCACCAGCAGGCGCGTTCCATCCGGCTTGGGCATGTCGATGGCCAGGCCGAAGTTCACATGCGCGGGCTGGACAGCAACGGGCTTGCCATCCACCTCGTCGTAGTACACGTTCTGGGACGGGAACTGGGCGGCCGCGCGGATAATTGCGTAGCCGAGCAGGTGCGTGAAGGAGATCTTGCCGCCGCGGGCACGTTCCAAGTGGCTGTTGATGACGATGCGGTTGTCGATCAGCAGCTTCGCCGGGACTGCCCGGACGGTGGTCGCGGTCGGGACGCTCAGGCTGAGGTCCATGTTCGTGGCGATGGCCTTGGCGGGGCCGCGAAGGACGGTGACGGTGTCATCTTCGGTGTCGACACTGGGCTTCGTCTTGGGCAGCTGTGCGGGAATGGGGGCAGACTTTGTTTCCGGCTTGTTTTCGGATTTAACAGAGTCAGCAGCGGACTTCGGCTCGTCCTTGGCCGAAGCGGCTTCCTTGGCCACGGGAGGCTTGCCGGACTGCTGGGTAGCCGCGGGGGATTCCCCGGACGCCTTCGGTGCAGGCGTTTCGGTATTCACAACGGGCAGCTGCCGGGTTGCCGGATTGGCGCCGAGTTCGCTTGGAGGAGTCGAACCGTTGCCCGACACCGGGCTGCCGGAAGCCTGCTTGGCGTCCTCCGCTTTAAAGGAGTCGAAAATGCTCCACCATTTCTTGTCGACAGAGTCCTTGTCCTTCAGGAACTGCTCGTACAATTCGTCGACAAGCCATTCGTTCCCGCCGAATTCCTCCGGCAGGCGGTGGTTGGGTTGGTCTGGCACTAGATATACGCCTCTTCCATGAGTTGCCGTTTGCCCTGATGGCACCATGTTCTGGGCGCTTCCGCCTCAAGACTGGCTGGTGCGGCCCGGTGCGCAGTGACCGAGACTTGGTTGCAAGTCTAGTAACAGATCGATGGAAGTGGCCAATCTCGTTGGCGTGCGGTTGTGGGATGCGCCACTTATTGGCGGAGGTGGTGTCCTCGCCGGGGCCGGGCCCGGGAACCGCGGGGAAGCCGGGTCATCTGCCTATGGTGCGGCGAATCGAAAGCTGTAAACTGAAACTTCTATGGACAGCAATTCTAGGCGCCGGCCTGCCTCCACGTCCGCGGTCACCGCGGCGAAGACGCACAGAGCCGGCAACGCCCGCACCCGTTCCCCGCATTCTCCGGCAGAGTCATCGGAGCCTTCCAGTCCGGCTTCCGCCGACCATCCTCCACCGGGCGGTAAAGCGCCCTCCCGCTTCCGGGCAACCGTAACGCCCTGCCTCAGCGCGGGGGTGGCTTCCTGATATGGAGTGGTTATTCCTCCTTGCCGGCATGCTGCTTATCTGCGGCACCGGATTCTTCGTCGCCGTTGAGTTTGCCCTTGTGGCACTGGACCAGCCCACGGTCCGCCGCGCAGTCGACGACGGCGACCAGAAGGCCGTGCCGCTGCTGCGCTGCCTGACCACCTTGTCCACCCAGCTCTCCAGCTGCCAGCTCGGCATCACCATGACAACGCTCCTCACCGGGTTTGTCATGGAACCGTCAGTCGGACGGCTGCTGCAGGGGCCGCTGGCAGCCCTGGGCTTCTCGCCGGCAGCGGCGCTGTCCGTTTCGGTGGTCGCCGCGATGGTGCTGGCCACCCTGCTCTCCATGCTGCTGGGCGAACTGATTCCCAAGAACATGTCCATCGCCCTGCCCTTTAAGATCGGCAGGGCGCTGGCCCGCCCCCAGCTTGCGTTCACCTTTGTCTTCAAGCCGGCGATCCTGTTGCTCAACGGATTCTCCAACAAAGTCCTTCACCTGTTCGGCCTCGAGGCTAAGGAAGAGGTCTCCGGGGCGCGGACCCCGGCAGAGCTCTCGTCGATGGTCCGCCGCTCGGCTGAGATGGGCACCCTTGACCGGGGCACTGCAACCTTCCTGGCCCGCACCCTCTCTTTCTCCGAACGCACTGCGGCAGACGTCATGACTCCCCGGATCCGTCTGGAGACCATCGACTCTGAGCAGCCGGTCTCCGACGTGATCGAAGCAGCCCGCCGCACCGGATATTCCCGGTTTCCCGTGCTGGGCGATTCACCCGATGACATCCGTGGCGTGGTCCATGTGAAGAAGGCGGTGGCCGTTCCGCGGCGCAAGCGCGACGGTCTGCAGGTAGCCGCCATCATGAGCGACATCCTCCGCGTGCCCGAAACAGTGCATCTGGACTCGCTGCTCTCGGAACTGCGGGGCGCGAACCTGCAGCTCGCGGTTGTACTGGATGAATACGGCGGCACCGCGGGTGTCGCGACGCTGGAGGACCTGGTCGAGGAAATCGTCGGCGAGGTTTCCGATGAACACGACAAGTTGAAGCCGGGGGTCCTGCAAAGCGCATCGGGCTACTGGTATTTCCCGGGCATAATGCGTCCCGACGAGGTCAGCGAATTGATCCCGTCGCTCCACGTCCCGGACGATTCCAGCTACGAAACGGTTGGCGGTTACATCATGGACGGCCTGGGGCGGATAGCCGAAGTGGGCGATACCGTGCCGGTGCCCGGCGGCACGCTGGAAGTGGAACGGATGGATGGGCGCCGGATCGACCGGGTCTGTTTCATTCCCGCCGAAGATGACGAACCTGGCCCGGATGGGGAGTCCGGCCGCGCCGGAGAGCCCGCGGCCGGGACAGCGGCTCCGGTCCGGAAACAGCCGCAGTCTGCCCAGCCAGCACAACCGGCCCACGGTTCGACGGCGGCGCCGCTGCGGAAGGAAGGTGCCCGATGAGTGACCTGGCAGGTATTTTCTGGCTGGTCGTACTGCTGCTGGGCAACGCGTTCTTCGTCGGCGCCGAGTTCGCCGTGATGTCCGCCCGCCGCAGTCAGATCGAACCGCTGGCCGAAGCCGGCTCCAAGCGGGCCAAGACGACGCTTTGGGCCATGGAGCATGTGTCCCTCATGCTGGCCTGCGCGCAGCTGGGGATCACTGTGTGCTCGCTGCTGATCCTGTACGTCGCGGAACCGGCCATCCACCATCTCCTGGCCACGCCGCTGGCAGCCGTTGGTGTGCCAATGGAAGTGGCAGACCTGGTCGGTTTCCTGGTGGCGCTGCTCTTCGTGACCTTCCTGCATGTGACTATCGGGGAAATGGTGCCCAAGAACATCTCGGTGTCGGTCGCAGACCGGGCGGCGCTGGTGCTGGCGCCGCCGCTGGTGATGATCTCCCGGGTCGTGCGTCCAATCACGGCCAGCCTGAACTGGATCGCCAACCATGCCCTGCGGCTGGTGGGGATTACGCCCAAGGATGAGGTCACTTCCTCCTTCACGCTGCAGGAAGTGCAGTCGATCGTGCAGGAGTCCACCCGCCACGGACTGGTGGCAGACGACTCCGGTGTCATCTCCGGTGCGCTGGAGTTCTCCGGCCAGACCGCGGGCGAGGTGATGATTCCGCTGGACGAGCTGGTCACGCTTCGCACCGACTGCACCCCGGCGGAATTCGAGAAGGCCGTTGGCCGGACAGGCTTTTCCCGGTTCGTGCTGATGGACGACGCCGGCAACTTCACCGGCTACATGCACCTGAAGGACGTTATGGCCATTCCGCAGGAAGCCTTCGAGCGGCCGATCACGGAGAACAAGGTGCGCACGCTGGCGAACCTGCGCCTGGACGACGGGATTGAGGACGCCCTGGCGGTCATGCAGCGCACGGGCTCCCACGTTGCCCGGGTCCTCGGCCCGGATTCGCAGACCCGCGGGGTGCTCTTCCTGGAAGACATCATCGAGCAGCTCATCGGCGAGATCCGCGATGCGACCCAGGCCCAGGGATTCCGCCGCTCAGGAGAGAGCTTCACCGGTTAACGCCTGGTCCCGGCGGCCCCGGACAGGTGCAGATGCGAATGATTCGCGTTTGCGTTATGCTGGGGTTCGCCGGTTTTCCCGGAACAGCACCGAAACCTGAAACGGGGATACTGATTCTATGCGCGGAGTGCCATTTCGAGTGGCTGGAACCCTCATCGCGGCGGGCCTGGCGCTGACTGCCTGCTCTGCAGGCAGCGGCGATGGCGGGGATGCCGGCGACGGCACGATCCACGTCGTTGCCTCGACCAACGTTTATGGCAGCATCCTTGAGGCCGTGGGCGGGGAGCGGATCAGCGTCGAGTCGATTATCAACCGGCCCTCCCAGGACCCGCACTCCTATGAGGCCACGGCCCGGGACAAGCTCGCAGTATCCAAGGCAAGCCTGGTGGTTCTCAACGGCGGCGGATATGACAGCTTTATGGAGAACCTGGTGCACTCCGAAGATATTCCGTCCCAGGATGTACTAAACGCGGTGGAGACCTCCGGCCTCGAAGAGGCAGCCGGGGACACGCACGGTGCAGAAGAGGCACCTGCCGGCGACGGCCATAACCATGCGGGACACCAGCACGGGGAATTCAACGAGCACGTCTGGTATGACCCTGCAGCCATGGCCCGGCTGGCCGAAACAGCCGCACAGCGGCTGGCCGAAATCGAGCCGGCCAGCGAGGAACTCTTCCGGAACAACGCCGCGGAGTTCAGCGCCGGAATCGCAGAACTGGAATCCCGGCTGGAAAGCCTCCGCCCCGCAGCCGAAGACCGGGCAGTCGCGATGACCGAGCCCGTTCCGGCTTACCTCCTGGAAGACGCGGGGCTGCGCAACGTCACCCCCGGCGACTTCACCGAGGCAGTGGAAGAGGGTGCGGATGTTCCGCCTGCCGTCCTGAAGGAAATGCAGGGCCTGATGACCTCCGCAGATATCGCGTTCCTGGCCTATAACGAGCAGACCTCCACACCCCAGACCGAGGCAATCCGAAAAGCCGCCGAAGCAGCGGACATCCCGGTGGTTGATTTCTCCGAAACCCTCCCCGAAGGCGAGGACTATCTCAGCTGGATGGACCGCAATGTCAGCGCCGTGGAAAGCGTCCTGCAGTGAGCCGCGCCGTCGTCCAGCTGCGCGGGGCCTCGATGGCTTTCGGCGACCGCACCCTCTGGCAGGGGCTCGACCTCGACATCAATGCCGGGGAGTTCCTGGCTGTGCTGGGGCCTAACGGCACCGGCAAAACCACCCTGCTCAAGGTGCTCCTGGGCCTGCAGCCGCTCAGCTCCGGCTCCGTGATTGTCAACGGACGCAAAGTCGAGCGCGGCAGCAGCGACATCGGCTACATTCCCCAGCAGAAATCCTTCAGCCCAGGGACTCCGCTGCGGGCCCGCGACCTGGTGGGCATGGGAGTCGACGGCGACAAGTGGGGGCTGCTCCTGCGCCAGGCTCCGGTCCGGAGGCGGGTGGATGAACTGCTCGCCATGGTGGGCGCCACCAGCTACGCGGACCAGCCGGTCGGCAAGCTCTCCGGCGGTGAACTGCAGCGGCTGAGGGCCGCACAGGCGCTGGCAACGGATCCCGATCTGCTGCTCTGTGACGAACCGCTCCTGTCCCTGGACCTGCATCATCAAAAAGCCATCAGTGCGCTCATTGATGCCCGCTGCCATGTGCAGGACACCGCAGTGGTGTTCGTGACGCATGAGATCAACCCGGTCATCGACTATGTGGACCGCGTCCTCTACCTCGCGGGCGGGCAGTTCCGGACCGGGACGCCCGCCGAAGTCCTGCGCTCCGAGGTGCTCTCGGACATGTACGGTTCCCATGTGGAAGTACTGCGCAGCCACGGCCGGATCGTAGTGCTAGGCGTCCCTGATGCCACAACACACCATCATGGTGAAAGCGAAGGCGAGCATGGACCTCTCTGATTTCTTTTCCGCCGTCTTCGACTTCAGCGACTACGGCGAACTGCTTCCCCTGGTGACCAATTCGCTGTGGGCAGCGGCCATCCTCGGTCTGGTCGGCGGGCTGATCGGCATCTTCGTGATGATGCGGGACCTTGCCTTCGCCGTGCACGGTATTGCCGAACTGTCCTTTGCCGGTGCGGCCCTGGCCCTGCTCATTGGCGCCAACGTCGTCGTCGGGTCGCTGGTCGGGTCCATCATCGCGGCGCTGCTCCTCGCTGTCCTGGGACTGCGCGCCAGGGACCGGAACTCGATCACCGGCGTGATCATGCCGTTCGGGCTCGGCCTGGGCATCCTTTTCCTGGCCCTCTACGAAGGCCGCTCAGCCAATAAGTTCGGCCTCCTGACCGGTCAGATCGTCGCCGTGGACAGCGTGCAGCTGAACCTGCTGGCCATCTGCGCGGCGGTGGTGGTCATCGGCCTGGTCGTGGTGTGGCGGCCCCTGACCTTTGCCAGCGCGGATCCTGACCTGGCTGAGGCCCGCGGCGTGCCCGTGGGGGCTCTGTCGATCATCTTTATGTTCCTGCTGGGACTTTCCGTGGCCTTGTCCATCCAGGTTGTCGGTGCCCTGCTGGTGCTCTCGCTGCTCATCACTCCAGCGGCTGCGGCCCTGCTGGTTACCTCGTCGCCGCGGCTGGTGGTGGCGCTGAGCGTGGTCTTTGCCCTGGTCTCGGCCGTGGGCGGGATCCTGCTGGCCTTGGGCGGGCGGATTCCGATCAGTCCGTACGTGACGACCATTTCGTTCGGGATCTACGTGGTCTGCCGCATCATCATGAGGGTGCGCGGGCGCAGCAGGCGGTTCAGCGCCAACACTCCCACGGCTTCCGCCCGGACACCGGCCTAGGCAGCAGCCCGGGGCGGATTAGCGGGAGCAGTCCGGGCAGAGCCCGAAGACCTCGACGGTGTGCCCAACGTCGCTGAAACCGTGTTCCTTGCCGAGCCGTGCCGCCCAGCTTTCGACAGCCGGAGCTTCGACCTCCACGGCTTTGCCGCACTCCCGGCAGACCAGATGATGGTGGTGGTGGGCCGCCTCGCAGCGGCGGTAGAGGATCTCGCCGTCGGCGCCGCGCAGCACGTCCACCTCTTCCTCGTCCGCCATGGACTGCAGGATCCGGTAGGTCGTGGCCAGGGAAACCTGCTCGCCGCGGTCCTGGAGCAGCCGGTGGAGGTCCTGGGTGCTCACGAAGTCATCCAGCGAATCCAGGGTGCGGCCCACAGCTACGCGCTGGCGGGTGACCCGCGGCTCGACCGTTCGCCTCGACGGCGATGGCTGCGCTGACATGGTGAGCCTCCTGCGGCTGGGGTGGGGATTGGGCTGCCCCCAGATTACCAGCGATACCGCCGCCGGGCCCGCCTGCCCGGTGCGCTGCCGGAGTATCGTGGGCCTATGAAAATGACCAAATACAGCCACTCCTGTGTCCGTTTCGAAAAGGGCGGGTCCGTCCTGGTTCTCGACCCGGGCAACTTCTCGGAAGTGGAGGAGGCACTCGACGGCGCGGATGCCATCCTGGTGACGCATGAACACGCGGACCACATTGACCGGGAGCGGGTGCTCCCGATCCTGGCCGCACGGGCCGGCCTGCACCTGTACGCCCCGGAGCCCCTGGCCGGGTCCCTGCGGGAAGCAGTGGGGGAGGACGTCCGCGCACGCATCCACGAGGTCGCACCGGAGCGCACCGTCGAGATTGCCGGCTTCGCCATCCGGTCCTTCGGCGGGCAGCACGCCCTGATTCATCCCCTGATCCCCGTGGTCGGAAACCTGGCGTACCTGATTGAGGAGAGCATCTACCATCCAGGGGATTCCTTCATCGTTCCGAACGGTTTAACCGCCACCACCCTGCTGCTGCCGATCCACGCGCCCTGGTCGAAGATCGGCGAAGTGATCGACTTCCTGATCGCGTGCGGTGCCCGGACGGCCTACCCGATCCACGACGCACTGCTGAACGGCAACGGCCGCGGGCTCGTGGAAAAACACTTGGAACGCTTCGGCGGAATGTACGGCACCCGGTATGTGCACCTGGCTCCCGGAGACACGGTGGAACTGTGAACGGGGCTGGAACCATGAGCGGGAGCGGAACGGCAAACGAAGTACTGATCAGCGCAGCGGAGCTGCAGACGGCCCTGGCTAAGGATCCCTCAGTGCGCCTGCTGGACGTGCGGTGGGAACTGGGCCGAACGGACGGACACCGGCAATACCTGGAGGGCCACCTGCCTGGCGCGGTTTTCGTGGATTTGGACGCCGAACTCTCTGCCCCGCCCGGCACCGGAGGACGGCATCCGCTGCCGGCACCGGAGGATTTGAGTGCCGCGGCCCGGCGCTGGGGAATCAACGACGGAGACTTGGTGGTGGCGTACGATGCCGCCGGATCCAGCGCCGCCGCCCGTGCCTGGTGGCTGCTGCGGCATGCCGGTTTTCCGAACGTCCGCCTGCTCGACGGCGGACTGCGCGCCTGGCAGGAGGCCGGCGGAGAGCTCGCGGCCGGCGAAGAGACTCCGGCCCCGGGCAACGCTGACCTCGCATGGGGGCACATGCCGGTGGCCGACATGGACAGTGCCGGGAAACTGGCTGCGGAGGGCGTACTGCTCGACGCCCGCGCACCGGAGCGTTTCCGCGGGGAGACTGAACCCATCGATCCCCGGGCCGGGCACATTCCCGGAGCCGTGAACGTCCCGGCAGCGGGAAACCTGGACGAGCGCGGACGCTTCGCCGATCCGGCGGTGCTCCGCTCCCGTTTCGAGGCAGCCGGTGTGGACGGCATCAGGGAAACTGCTGCCTACTGCGGATCGGGGGTGTTCGCCGCCGCCGAAGTGGCAGCCCTGCAGATCGCCGGGTTCGACGCCGCACTGTACCCGGGCTCGTGGTCCGAATGGTCATCCACCCCCGGCCGGCCGGTGGCAACCGGCGCCGCGGACGGGTAGCGTCAAAGCCATGTTTACCGGCCGTCCCGTTCCGCCCCCGCTGCGTGCGCAGCTTCCCGGCGGGGCCGCCCCCAGCTTGAGTCAAGGAGAGCGCATGAGCACACTATTCACCAAGATCATCGAGGGTGAGATCCCGGGCCGCTTTGTTTGGAAGGACGACGACGTCGTTGCCTTTCTCAGCATCGGGCCCCTCGCCGACGGGCACACCCTGGTGGTTCCGCGCCAGGAGGTGGATAAGTGGACGGACGCTCCCGCAGATCTGCTGGAAAAGATGACCGCGGTCGCGCAGGCGATCGGCAAGGTCCAGGTGGAGGTCTTCGGTGCGGAGCGTGCCGGGCTGACCATTGCCGGTTTTGAAATCGATCACCTGCACATGCACGTCTGGCCGGCGAACTCGCTCCAGGACTTCGATTTCAGCCGCGCCGACACCAATCCCGACCAGGAGCGGATGGAAGAAAGCGCCCAGAAGCTGCGCGACGGCCTGCGCGCCGCCGGGCACGGCGCCAACGTACCCGACGCGTAACCGGTTCCCCGCAGGACCCGCCTAAGCGGGAGCCAGCGCCTGGTTCATTGCGGTCCGGATCCGTTTCTCTGAAACGGACCGGGCCGTTCCCAGTTCCTGGGCAAAGAAACTAATCCGCAGCTCTTCGATCATCCAGCGCACTTCGGTCAGGGCCGGCGGCATGCCGGCACCGGGCAGCAGGGCCGCCACGGCGTCGTCATAATCGTCCTCAAGCCCCTGCACCACCGCCATGTTCAGCGAATCCCGCTGGACGTTCGTCGGCAGCTTTTCCAGCCGCCGCTCAATCCCGGCCAGGTAGCGCGGCAGCTGGGCCAGCTGGGCGTAGCCCGTGCGCGCCACAAAGCCCGGGTAAACCAGCCGCTCGAGCTGGGCCCGGACGTCATTCAGGGCGGAGATCAACGCCAGGGACGTGGTGCCCTTGAGCTGCTTCTGGATGCGCCGCGTGCTGGAGAGCACCTTCTCCACGATCGCCGTCACCGTGAACACGGTGTCAATCAGCTCTGCCCGCACTTTCTCGTACAGGGCATCGAACTCAACGCGTGAGAAGGGCAGTTTCTCCGGAGTGAGCTTATCGATGGCCGCCAGCGTGCAGTCCTGGATCAGTGCTGCCACGCTGCCGTGCGGGTTCTGGCTGAAGGTCAGCTTCTCCGCGTTGCTCAGGTGTTCCAGGACGTACTTCGCCGGGCTGGGGACCCGCAGTGCCAGCAGGCGGATAACGCCGGCCCGCATGGCTGCTTCCTGCTCGGGGACGTTCTGGAACACGCGCAGGCCAACGGTGCTGCCTTCATCAACCAGGGCGGGATAACCCGTGACCGTGTGGCCTGCCACCTCGCGGGCGACCTGCCGCTCAATGGTGCCGACGCTCCACTCGGTCAGGCCGGTCTGTTCCCGGAACGACGGCGCGCCCTGGCCGTTGGCCGCAGGGGCGGCGGTGGCCCGGAGGGGCCGGCCGGGTTTCCCCCGCGCAGGTTTGTCCGCGGGTTTGACGGTTCCCGGCGTGGCGCCAAGGGACTCCGCGATCGCCCGCCGGTTGGCAGGTGCCAGGGACTCCTGCAGGGCGGCAAGGTCCTTGCCCTCATCCAGGACACGGCCGGCGGAGTCCACCACCGTAAAGCTCATCCGCAGGTGTTCGGGCACGGCATCCCAGTTCCAGGAACCGGGCGGAATAATGTGCCCCTTGAGCCGGCGAAGTGCCAGTTCCAGGGATGGTTCCAATGGATCCGACGCCGGATCGAAGTCCGCCGCGAGGGCGGAGGCCGCCGCCCGCGCCACGTCCGGCGCCGGAATGAAGTTCTTCCGCACCGCCTTGGGCAGGGACTTGATCAGCGCGGTGATGAGTTCGGCCCGCAGGCCCGGAATCTGCCAGCGGAACGGTTCGGCGTCCAGCTGGTTCAGGAACAGGACCGGAACCTCGACGCTCACGCCGTCGTGCGCCCCCGGGACCCCGGGGGTGAATTCGTAGGAGAGCGGCAGCACGAAACTGCCGTACCTAAAGACCTTCGGGAAGTCGTTCTCGTCCAGGCCTGCGGCGTCGTCCGTCCGCAGGGCATCCGGGTCGAAGTCCAGCAGCCCCGGATTTTCCTGGCGGGCATGCTTCCACCACTTGTCGAAGTGCCGTTCGGAGACCACGTCCTGGCCCACGCGTTCGTCGTAGAACTCGAAGAGGGTCTCGTCGTCGACCCGCAGGCCGCGGCGGCGGACCCGGGTTTCCAGTTCCTCCACTTCGGCCAGCAGGGCCCGGTTGCGGTGGAAGAACTTGTGGTGCGTGCGCCAGTCGCCCTCCACCAGGGCATGCCGGATAAACATCTCGCGGGAGAGCACCGGATCGATCCGGCCGTAGTTCACGCTGCGGCGCGGAATAACGGGAACGCCGTAGAGCGTGACCTTTTCGTACGCCATGACCGAGCCGTTTTTCTTGGACCAGTGCGGCTCGCTGTACGTGCGCTTGATCAGGTCCGGCGCGACTTCCTCGACCCAGAGCGGATCGAAGCGGGCGGCAATCCGCGCCCAAAGCCGTGAAGTCTCTACGAGTTCGGCGGCCATGACCCAGTCCGGCGACTTCTTGAACAGGGCAGAGCCCGGGAACACCGCGAACCGCGTGCCGCGGGCGCCGGCGTATTCGCGCTTGCGCTGGTCATACAGGCCGATGTGGCTCAGCAGCCCGGAGAGCAGGGAAATGTGCACGTCCTTCTCGCGTCCCACCGGGTCCACCTCGCCGGGGGAGAGCGTGATGCCCAGCGGTTTCGCCAGCTGGCGGAGCTGGGCGAAGAGGTCCTGCCATTCGCGGATGCGCATAAAGTTCAGGAACTCGTTTTTGCACAGTTTGCGGAACTGGGAGGAGGAGAGTTCCTTCTGCTTTTCCTGGACGTAGCGCCAGAGGTTGAGGAAGCCGGTGAAGTCCGAGTTCTCATCCACAAAACGCTTGTGCAGTTCGGCGGCCTTCTGGGCCCGCGCCGGATCGTCCTTCGACGGCCGTTCGCGCGGATCCTGGATGCTCAGCGCGGCGGCCAGGACCATGACTTCGCGGGTGCAGTTCCGGGCGCCGGCCTCCACGATCATCCGGCCGAGCCGCGGATCAACCGGCAGCTGGGCCAGTTTGCGGCCGACGGCGGTGATCCCGCCCTTGGGCGCCAGGGCGCCGAGCTCGCGCAGCAGCAGCGCGCCGTCGTTCACTGCCTTGGAGTCCGGAGGCTGGACGAACGGGAAATCCGCCACGTCCTTGGGCCCCTGGGCCACGCCCATCGATGCCATCTGCAGGATCACGGCCGCAAGGTTTGTCCGCAGGATTTCCGGATCGGTGAACTCCGGGCGTGCCTCGAAATCCTCCTCGGAATACAGGCGGATGGCGATGCCGTCCGAGACGCGGCCGCAGCGTCCGGAGCGCTGGCTGGCTGAGGCCTGGGAGATCCTCTCGATGGGCAGGCGCTGGACCTTGGTGCGGTGTGAGTACCGTGAGATGCGCGCGGTGCCGGTGTCGATCACGTACTTGATCCCGGGCACCGTGAGGGAGGTTTCGGCGACGTTGGTGGCCAGCACGATCCGGCGCTGCTTGCCGGGGGTGAACACCCGGTGCTGCTCGCTCAGGGACAGCCGGGCATACAGGGGCAGGATTTCGGCATTGGCCAGCCGCGGATTGCGCGCCAGGGTTCCCCGCAGGGCATCGGCGGCGTCGCGGATCTCCCGTTCACCGGAGAAGAAGATCAGGATGTCGCCGGGAGACTCCCGGGACAGCTCGTCAACCGCGTCGCAGACGGCGTCGAGCGGATCGCGGTCCTCCTCGAGTTCATCTTCGTTCTCCTCCAGCGCCCCGAGGGCGGGCTGGTTCAGGGGACGGTAACGGATTTCCACCGGGAACGTGCGCCCGGAAACTTCGATAACAGGCGCCGGGGCGCCGTCCGGTCCGGCAAAATGCCGGGCAAAGCGCTCCGGGTCGATGGTCGCCGAGGTGATGATAATTTTCAGGTCGGGTCGCTCGGGCAGCAGCCGCTTGAGGTAGCCCATGATGAAGTCGATATTGAGGCTGCGCTCATGGGCCTCGTCAATGATGATGGTGCTGTACTTCTTCAGCTTGCGGTCGTGCTGGATTTCCGCGAGCAGGATGCCGTCGGTCATGAGCTTGACCTTGGTATCACGGCTGACTTCACCGGTGAACCGGACCTGGAAACCGACCTCGGCGCCGATTTCGACGTCGAGTTCCTCGGCGATGCGCTCGGCAACGGTGCGCGCCGCGAGCCGGCGCGGCTGCGTATGTCCGATCAGCCCGTTCTCCGCGAGCCCCAGTTCCAGGCACATCTTGGGGATCTGGGTGGTCTTGCCGGAGCCGGTGGCACCGGCGATCACGGTCACCTGGTTGGCCGCGATGGCCGCCATGATGTCTTCGCGGCGTTCCGAGACGGGAAGCTGTTCGGGGTAGGAAATTGTCAGTGCCATAGTTGGCACCAGTCTAGTGCGTGCGCGGTGCCGGCCCGGCTGCCCTGGCCAGCCGCCCGGCTACCTCCCGGGCCTGCACTCGCATCTCCTCGGGTGCCAGGATCTCGAACTCAATGCCCAGCCCGGCAATCCGGATCAGCGGCAGCTCCAGGGAATCCCAGCCGCTCCGCAGCAGAGTGTGGCCGGGGCCATCGGCTTCCAGGACGGCCACCTCGGCAGGAACCTGTTCGGCAACGGCGCCCAGCGGTGCCGCGATCCGGAGGACGACGTCGTACCGGTAGGGGCTGCGCGTGATGGCAGCCTGGACGTAGGCGGCCAGGTCCCGGGCCGGCAGCGGCCGCGGCACGAACCGTTCTCGGGGGACGGGAATGGACTGGCAGCGGTCGACCCGGAATGTGCGCCAATCCTGGCGGTCCGCATCCCAGGCAACCAAATACCACCGCCGGCCCGTGCTGACCAGCTTGTAGGGCTCCACCATCCGCCGCCCTTCGGCTGCCTCAAGGCCCTGGTACCGGAATGCGGTGACCCGCCGTTCCGAAATAGCGGTGGAGAACGCGGTGAGGATATCCGGATTCACTGCCGAGGCGGTGGCCGCCGGGCCGGCGAGCACGCTGACGGACTGGCGCAGGGAGGAGAATTTTGGCCGCAGGCGCGCGGGCAGAACCTGCTCCAGCTTTGCCAGCGCCCGGATCGAGGCCTCGCCAATGCCGGACACCGGCCCGGAGGCGACGGCGGTCAGGCCCAGGGCAACGGCGAGGGCTTCCTCGTCGTCGAGCAGCAGAGGCGGCAGCTGCGCGCCGGCGCCCAGCTGGTAGCCGCCCGCGATGCCGGGGGACGCGGAAATGGGGTACCCAAGGGTCCGGAGCTTGCCGATGTCCCGCCGCACCGTCCGTTCGGTGACCGCCATGCGGTCCGCGAGCGCCGCTCCGGTCCATTCCCTGCGCAGCTGAAGCAGGGAGAGCAGGTGCAGCAGCCTGGCGGATGTCTCGAGCATGGGACCAAGCTACTCCGGTATGCGGACAGAAGCTGTCCTGATCTAAATCAGTGAACCCGGGCCGTTAGAGAGAAGAGCCCCCGGGCGCCTGGAAGAAGCGGCGCCCGGGGGACAGGTACGGCAGGCCTGCAGTGAAGAGGCCTAACGGAACCGGGGCTGGTACTGCTGGTCGTTGTACATCTCGCGCAGGGCACTGACATCCGCGAGCTCGCTGCCGTTCCACGGGCGCCCGGACGGGACCGGTGGAAGGTGGCCGCGGCCGTCTCGGCGGATGCTGATGGCTACGGAGACGATGCTGCTGATGAGGAGAACGGCTAGGAGGGTGATCAGAAAGAGGTCCATGACTTAAGGCTCGTCCTGTCTGTCGAAAAAAATAAGTGGCAGAAATGACCATGACCAATAATAAACTGCCATACTTTGGACATGCTCAAATCCGTAGCCGTTATTGCCCTGGACAACGTGGGAATCTTCGAGCTGGGCCTGCTCGGGGAGATCTTCGGAATCGACCGGTCTGCCCGCGGATCCGGAATTCCCCGCTTCGACTTCACCATCGTGACCGCTGAGCCGGGCACCGTGCGGACCGGGGCAGGGTTCAGCATCGACGTCCCCAAGGGCCTGGACGCCGCCCGGAGCGCTGACCTGGTGGTCATGGCACCGTTTGGCAGGGTGGACGCCGCCGGTATGCCGGAAGCAGTGCTGGACTTGCTTCGCGAATCCCAGGAGCGCGGTGCCTGGGTGATGTCTGTCTGCACGGGATCCTTCGCCCTGGCTGAAGCCGGCATTCTGGACGGCCGCAAGGCCACCACCCATTGGCGGTACTCGGATGAACTGGCTGCCGCCTATCCGCGCGTGCTGGTTGACGAGAACGTCCTCTACGTGCAGGACGGCACCGTCATTACCAGCGCCGGAACAGCGGCGGGAATCGATGCAGCCCTGCATCTGGTGCGCCAGGAAGTGGGCGCCAAGCCGGCAGCCGCGATCGCCCGGGACATGGTGGTGCCACCCCACCGGGACGGCGGGCAGGCGCAGTATGTGGACCGTCCCCTCTCGATCACCGGCTGCGACACCCTGGAAGACGTGCTGGTCTGGATCAACACCAATCTGGAGGAAGAGCATTCCGTGGCTGCGCTCGCAGAACGGGCGCATATGTCCGAACGGACTTTCGCGCGGCGGTTCAAGGCGGAAACCGGCACCACCCCGTCCGCCTGGATCAACGCGCAGCGGGTCCTCCAGGCACAGGAACTCCTGGAGGAATCCGAGCTGACCATTGAGGAAGTGGCCCGCGCCGTCGGATTCGGGCAGGCCGTGCTGCTGCGGCACCACTTTAACCGCGACGTCGGCATCAGCCCGGCTGCGTACCGCCGGGCGTTCCGGGGCGGAGCTCCGGTCAGCATCCGGTCCAGGTCCGCCAGCTGAAGCTCCTTTAGCCCCCGGAAACCTGCCTACCCCCGCGGAATGTTGCGCAGGTTGCTGCGCGCCATGCTGACGGCCTGGCCGGCACCCTTGTTCAGCACCACCTTGGACATGGCGGTGGCGAACCCGCGCACCTGCTCGGTGGTGATCTTCGGCGGGATGGACAGGGCGTTGGGGTCGGTGATCAGCTCCACGAAGGACGGTCCCGGGTGCGCGAACGCCGCGCGGTAGGCGTTCATGATCTCCGCGGGGTCGGTTACCCGCACGGAGTGGAAACCCATGGCGGAGGCAATGGCCGCGTAGTTGGTATCCGGGACGTCCACTGCGTAGTCGGGCAGCCCGTCCACCAGCATTTCCAGCTTGACCATGCCCAGGGTGGAGTTGTTGAACAGCACCACGTTCAGGGGCAGGTTGTACATCCGGACGGTGAGCAGTTCGCCGAGCAGCATTGACAGTCCGCCGTCGCCGCAGACCGCCACCACCTGGCGGTCGGGATGTGAGACCTGGGCGCCCATGGCATGGGGGAGCGCGTTGGCCATGGTGCCGTGCAGGTAGGAGCCCAGGAGGCGGCGGGTCCCGAGGGGATTGATGTACCTGGCAGTCCAGACGTTGCACATACCGGTGTCAGCGGTGAAAACGGCGTCCCGCGCCGCTGCCTCGTCCAGGAGGGAGGCAGCGTATTCGGGGTGGATGGGCCGCAGCTTTTCCGCCTTCTGCGTATACGCGCCCACGGCTTTGTTCATGAGCCGGTCGTGCTTTTTCAGCATGTCATCCAGGAACCGGTGCTCCTTCTTCTTCTCCACCAGGGGCAGCAGTGCCTCCAGTGTGGCCAGGACATCGCCATGGACTGCAATATCGACGTCGGTGCGCCGGCCCAGCCGCTCGGCGGCACGGTCCACCTGGGCGGTCTTGGTGTCTGGAAGGAACTGGTTGTACGGAAAATCGGTGCCCAGCAGGATCAGCAGGTCCGCTTCCTTGATTCCCTCGGCCGCCGCTCCGTAGCCCAGCAGCCCGGTCATGCCTACATCGTTGGGATTGTCGTACTGGATGAAGTCCTTGCCCCGGAGCGAATGGCCCACCGGCGCGTTGATCTTCGCTGCAAGCTCCACCACGGCGTCGTGGGCTCCCTCCGCACCGATCCCGACGAAGAGCGCAACCTTGGTGGCCTCATTCACGGCCGCAGCGAGCTCGGTGACGCTCTCGGCTGCCGGAACCACCGCGGCCGGCTGGAAGTGGGCTGCGGCTGGAGTGGGAGCCGTCGCTTCCATCCCGGCGATGTCGCCCGGGATGGTGACCACCGAGACCCCCTTCAGGGCAACGGCGTGCTGGATCGCGCTGTGCATAACGCGCGGGGCCTGGTCGGTGGTGCTGACCAGGGCCGAATACACCGAACACTCGGTGAAGAGCCGGTCCGGGTGTGTCTCCTGGAAAAATCCGCTGCCGATCTGGGCGCTGGGGATGTGCGAGGCAATGGCCAGCACCGGCGCGCCGCTGCGGTTGGCGTCATAGAGGCCGTTGATCAGGTGGAGATTCCCCGGCCCGCAGGACCCTGCGCAGACCGCCAGCTTTCCCGTCAACTGGGCCTCCGCGGAGGCAGCCAGCGCGGCGGCTTCCTCATGCCGGACATGGATCCAGTCGATCCCGCCCTGCTTCGATCCGCCGGTGCGGCGCACAGCGTCCACAATCGGATTCAGGCTGTCCCCGACGATTCCGTAGATGCGCTCGACTCCTGCGGAGCGAAGCTGTTCGATCAGTTGGGTGGCGAGCTGCTTGGACATGAGGTGCTCCCGGCTACTGGGCGCCAGTCGTCCGGCTGGCACCCGGTGGGTGGTTTGGCGGAATGAAGACGTACTCCGGCCAGCCACAACCGTTCCGAAGGGAAGCATGCTGCCGACCGGACTTCCAATGCTACGCACCGCTGTTGCGCCCACCAAGTCTGCCCGGCGGGCCGCAGGGCCCAGGACGGCAGGTGCGCCCGGCCGCAGACACACCGATTCAGCCTGGAGGATGGAATGTCTCCACCTGGAGGATGGAAATTCTCCGGAAGCACCGTTTCATCCCCGGAGCAGCCCGGATCTGGTGATAGCGTCCATCCCAGTCAAACCGGGACATAAGGCGTTTCTGCACAGGCAGGGTGCCGGTTCCCGGGTAAAAAAGTACGCGGCTGGCCCCACCCGGCAGCGGTCTCTATCCTCAATTGGAGAGCCCCATGGGTGTTGCCAGGCGCATCGTTTTTCCCGTCCTTTGGCTGGTGGTGTTCGCGGTTATAGCCGCGGCCCTGTTCAAGCTGGCCTTCCTCGATGGGCTCAGCGCCCAGGCCGGAACCGAGGCCCCGTCAGCGCAGCTTCAGACGGCTACGGTGCAGGCCGCCCGGGGGACCATCACCAACACAGTCGACGTCCAGGGATCCGTGGTTTCGGATCCGGCCGTTCCGGTGCGCAGCACCACCGACGGATCGGTTGTCTACATTGATACGGCGGCAGGGGAACAGATCGAGAAGGGCGACCGGCTCTTCCAGGTCCGCAAGCTCGTGGAGGACCAGCCGGCGCCGCAGCCTGTCCCCGACGGCGAGTCCGCCCCGGCACCCGCTGCCCCGCTCTACACCTTCATTGACGTCACTGCCACGGAGTCAGGAACCCTGAGCAGCTTCCCGGTGCTGCTGAACCAGCAGGTCAGCGTGGGAACAGAAATTGCCTCAATCGACCCCGGCACGTTTTCCGTCCAGGGCGGATTGACCACCGATCAGCAGTTCCGCATCCTGGACCGGCCGAACACCGCCGAAGTAACGATCAAGGGCGGGCCCGCTCCCTTTGCGTGCAGCGACGTCACCATGGGCAAGACGGCTCCCGCAGCGGAAGGCATCACCACCCAGGCCCAGGCCCAGGCCCCGGCCGGGCCGCAGGGGGATCCCGGCGGGCAGGGTTCCGGCACCGTGACCTGCTCCGTTCCGGAGGGCGTCTCGGTCTTCGCCGGTCTCGGAGCTTCCATCACCATCACGGCCGGCCAGGCCCTTGACGCCGTGACGGTACCAACGACGGCGGTGCAGGGCGTGGTGCAGAACGGCGTCGTCTGGGTGGTCACGGCTCCGGGCGCCTCCGAGGAGCGGACGGTCAGCCTGGGCCTCACGGATGGACAGCTGGTGGAAGTCACCGAAGGCCTCAGTGAGGGTGAGGAGATCCTGCAGTTCGTCCCCGGCGCCGAATCGCCCCAGGACGACCAGCAGATGATGTACGGGCCCGGAGTGATGGGCGGATGAGCCTGGAACTGACCCCGCGGAGCACCCCGCTGGTATCCCTGGAAGGCGTCACGCGCAGCGTGGTGCTGCCCGACGGCGCAGTCCTGGGGATCCTCGACGGCGTCGACCTCCTGATCCACGGCGGTGACCACCTCTCTGTTGTGGGCCGCTCCGGTTCCGGCAAGTCAACGCTGCTGAACATCCTCGGCATGCTGGACGTTCCCACCACCGGACGCATGGAGTTTGACGGTGTCCCGGTGGAGTCGATGAGCGGCAATGCCCGGGCCGTGAAGCGCGGAAGCTCGGTGGGATTTATCTTCCAGCAGTTCAACCTGCTCGCCGAACGCACCGCCCTGGAAAACGTCATGACCCCGCTGCTCTATGCGCGGGGGCGTTCCTTCTGGCAGCGTGAGCGGATCGCCGCCCAGATGCTGGACCGGGTGGGACTGGGCGGCAGGCTGCAGGATAAACCGCAGAAACTCTCCGGCGGCGAGCAGCAGCGGGTGGCGATTGCGCGCGCCCTGGTCCGCGGTCCGCAGCTGATCCTCGCCGATGAACCCACCGGTGCGCTGGACATCGCGACGGGCCAGGCAGTGATGGAACTCCTGGACGAGGTGGTGGCCGAGTCCGGTGCCGCCCTGGTGACGATCACCCACGACCCCAATGTGGCGGCGCTCGCCGACCGGCACTACCTCCTGGACAGCGGGCATCTGCGCGCGGGAGCGGAGGTGGCAGCATGAGCCTCTCGGGAATTACCGCCTCGCTTGTGGAGGCCTGGACAGAGCTCCGAATCCATAAGGCCAGGATCCTGCTGGCGCTGATCGGCGTCGCGCTTTCCGTGGCGGCTCTCACCGCGGTGGTGGCGCTGGCGGACATGGCACGGGCGGCTATGGCCCAGGGCGCCGAGTCGCAGAGCGGGCGTCCGGCGACCCTCAGCGTGTCCGTGTACGCCATGGACGGGTCCGCGCCGGATGCCGCAGCACTGCGCGGGGCCTATGAGGGCGCTGCGGAGCGTTACGCGGTCGAATACGGCTCGCTGTATTTCCCCACCCAGGTGCCTTTCCAGTTCCCCGACGGTGTGGCACCGACCGACACCCATGTTGTGGACGCGGACTTCGGCACCATGCGGCGCGTAAACCTGCAGTCCGGTTCCTGGTTCACCGAGGCGGATTCCCAGCGTCTGGCACCGGCAGTGATCGTCAACGAAGCCTTCCACGCCCGGATGGGCTACCCGGACCTGTCCACAGAACCCGTGGTGCAGATCTGGAACGGTGCCCCGGTGGACGCGGTTATTACCGGGGTACGGGCAAACTCCCACCCGCAGGAATTCCCTGCCGTCTACATGCTGACCCCAGCCTTTGACCGGCTGGGACTGGCAGGCGGCGCCATGGGAGCGACACCGATGATGGAGCTGTGGGTGCCGGAAGAACTGGCCGTACCGCTGCAGGAGGCCATTACCGCTGACCTCGTGGCGCAGTTCCCCAACATGCAGGCGAACGTTTACCGGAACGACTACGCCGCCTGGGGAGACCCCTACGCGGTTATCCAGCTTGTTGTCGGCGGGGTCGCGGCCATGGTGATGCTCCTGGGTGCTGTTGGCCTGCTGAACATCTCAATGGTGACGGTCAAGTACCGGGTCCGGGAGATCGGGATCCGACGCAGTTTCGGGGCGACGTCCGGCAGGATCTTCTTCGGTGTGATGCTTGAGTCCGTGGTTGCCACGTTTGCCGCGGGAGTGGTGGGAGTCATGGCCGCCATCGCCGTCGTGAAACTGCCGATTGTCCAGCAGCAGATCGCCTCCGGCGTGGCCGAGCTCCCGCCGTTCCCGATCGAAGCTGCCCTGTTGGGCCTCGGAGCGGCCACCGCCGTCGGCACGCTCGCTGGACTGATCCCGGCGCTGGTGGCCGTACGCGTCAAGGTCATCGACGCGATCCGGTACTAGGCCGGGTCCGCACCAAAAGCCGTCAGCAGCCGAGCTCGGACTGCAGGTCGGCGCGGGCATCACGGACCTGGTCCAGTTCCCCGGACAGGGAATCGACCGCTTCCGGTATGGTCATTGACTCGTCGAGGTTCGTAACATTCTCGTCGAAGGTGTTCCAGGCGTCTTCGAGCGCCGCCCGGCGGTCTGCGTTGACATCCTCCAGCGCCGCGTCGAGGTCATTGAACTTGTTGGCCATGTTGTCCCGTTCGGCCCGGATCTCCTCAATGGTGGAGGAGGAATCCAGCGACTCGCGGGCCTGACTGACGGATTCGGTGAACTCGCTGTAGGCAGCGCAGGCCGAGGCAGTGTTCTCCTCGGGTGTGGTGCTTCCGCAGGCCGCGGCGGACAGTGCGAGCGCTGCGCCGAACATAACGGCAAGGGCCGGCCGGGTCCGGGACATGGGCGCCTCCTGGTTCAACTCTGGAATTCTGCCTGCCGTGGTGCGGCGGGAATGCTGCACCACTATGGCTGACATTCTCCGCCCCGGGGGTGGGAACCGGAAGGCAGGGGCAGCCCTGCCGCCGGGGCCCGAGGAAACTTTTAGGCAGGAGGAAAAACTCCACAAAAAAAGTCAGGCCGTAACTTCCCCCGCTGGGGTGGAGTTACGGCCTGACCGTCTCACATGCGTGCCCTCGATAGGATTCGAACCTACGGCCTGTTGCTCCGGAGGCAACCGCTCTATCCCCTGAGCTACGAGGGCGGGACACCGGTTACCATCACCACCAGCAATCAGTGGTTGAACCGGTATGTCCTGCAGGGACTAAAGAAGCTTAGCAGGTCCGGGCGGGTGCCCGGAAACCCGACCCGGGGTTAACCCCGGGCTAATAGCCCAGGAACGGGTCCGTGTGGATCCGGCGCACGCCGGCCCGGCGGACTTCGCTCCGGGCAAACGCAACGGCCGACGGCGATCCGGCCAGGAACGCGGAGCGTTCAGCGGCATCCGGCACGGCAACAAGCAGCCGCTGCGCATCCGGCAGGCCGGGACCAAGCCAGGTCCAGCCAGGGCGCTGCGGATCCTGGGGCGTGCACGCAAGGATCCGGACGCCCAGGCCTGCCAGCTCCGCGGCGTAGGCCAGTTCCTGCACGGATGAAGCAGCGTAGACCAGCACAATGTCCCGTCCGCTGGCCCCGCCGGAAAGTCCGTTGCTCAGGGAGCGCAGCTGGCTGATGAAGGGAGTGATTCCGATGCCAGAGGCCACCATCAGGACCTTCCGCGACGGATCACGGGGGAGCTGGAAATCCCCGCCCACGGTGGTGGCGGAGACCCGGGAGCCTGGTTTTACGCGCAGCAGCTTTGTTTTGAAGGAACTTCCGGGGGAGGAAACCCGCAGGGCAACGGAGACCGTGCCCGGATCGGCGGGGTCCGAGGTGATGCTGAAGACCCGCCGGAGCCCCCGCCCATCCGGATTTGGATGCGGAAGGCTCAGCTCCACGTACTGGCCCGCCCGGAAGCGCAGCGGACGCTCCGGTTCAAACACCAGTTCCCGCGATGTCGGTGTCAGCTCCCGCGTCTCGCGCAGGCGCAGGCTGATACCGCCGCGCTGGCCGACAGCGAAGGCCAGCAGGTTGCCGATCAGCAGGGCCAACTCCGGGGACATAAACACCGGCCCGAAGGAGAGCGGGGTGGCGAACAGGACACCAACGACGGCAGCCTCTGCCAGCCGCTGCCAGCGCAGCGGTGGCAGGGTCAGCGGTTCCGAAAGCATAAATCCGGCGAAGAACAGGATGGGGTAGGAGGTAAACGCGGTAGTCAGCCCGTCCAGGACGGACTCGCCGGAGGCAGCGAAGCGGACGCTCACGATTCCCACGGTGACCAGGACGAAAACCCCCGCCATCGGCAGGAGCCGGCTCCGGTAAAGCACCAGCAGGGCCGCGGGCAGGACAACGACCAGCATGAGGGGAGCGGCGACCCACCAGACCGGTGTGTTCAGCCCGGTCAGGCCAATTACGACGGCGCCCACAGCCGCCGGATTAAAGATGTGCCGGCGGCGCCAGACGAGGATGTACTTCGACGCGGTAGCCGCGAAGGCAGCCAGCACCACGGTTCCCAGCTCGGGTCCGCTGGTAGTGGGCCAGAAGAGGAAGAACAGCAGGAGCCCGGTGATCAGCGCCGAGTCAGTCTGCGGGTAAGTCCGGAACAGCAGCCCCATCACGCGGCTGGCAACCAGTGTGGAAACAACGGCGGTGGCCAGCGTCGCCCCCAGTTCCGCCGGCGTGTAGAAAAGTGCCCCGGTCAGCGAGAGCACAAATGACCAGGCGGCCAACGCAGTCAGCGCCAGCACGAGCATCCGGTACATGCTCATTTTCCCGAGCAGGCGCTGCAGCCGTGCGGTGGGGGGACTCAGGGATACGGTCATGAAAAGAGGACTCCAGCCATAGCATCGGAAAACTGTGCCCTGCCGTCGGAGAACATCCGGACGTAGTCGAAGCTGAACTCGGCTGCAAGCAGGGCGGGATCGGTCAAAAAAAGTGCGGTGGCCAGGCCATCGGCGGTCATGGCATCGCCGGCCAGGACCCAGGTCGCAGCCACGGCGTCCACAGGCTGGCCGGTGGACGCATCGAGGACGTGGTGAAGGCCGTTGCCCCAGCTCCGCCGGTTGGCCGCCGAGGCGCAGAGGGCGCGATCCTTCAGCTCTACGACGCCGATGGCCGCTCCGGCGTCGTAGGGGTGCTCCAGTGCGACCCGGAGGCCCATCTGCCCGGAATGGCGCATATCGGAACCGGCGTCAACCACTACGGCAGCATATCCGCGGGTGGTGAGCAGCTGCCAGACGAGGTCCACCAGCTGTCCTTTGCCGGCGGCGCCCACATCCACAGTGCCCGGCTGGTCCAGGGTAAGCGCGACGGTGTCCGGAGGCCCCGCCGCCCGCCAGGAAGCAGCGGACCCCCAGGAGGGCGCCGCGGACGGGGAGCCCTGTGGACGCAGCCGGTACCCGGGTCCGTAGCCGAGCTGCTCCAGCGACCCGCCGACCAGCGGGTTCAGCTTCCCCTGCGTCAGGGTTTCCAGCCGGTCGAAGAGCTGCAGCAGGGCAGCGGAATAGCCGGGCAGGACGGCGGTCCCGCCGCTGCGGGCCAGAGGAGCCAGGGCGGAATCCGGCCGGAAGCGGGAGAACGCGGCGTCATACTGGGCCACCAGCCCGGCCACCGCCTCCCGGGCAGCGGTATCCACCGGCACATCAGTGCTGACTTGCCACTGCGTGCCGATCGCTTCGAAGCCGTAGGACTCCATTGCCTAGCCCCTAGCCGGCCGCTTCGCCCTTGATCATGTCCAGGGCCTTGTTGAAGCCCTGGCTGGTGAGGGATGAACCCGCCACCTTGCCGACATCCAGGCTGTCGAGGGGCTTGCCCACAACCTGTTCCTGAATCCCGCCGGTGAATTCAGCCTGGTAGCGCTTCGACGTCGGATTGTTGCCCGACGGAGTGACCTCCAGCGCCGTCACCGTGCCGCCGGAGAGCGTCATCTTGACGGTGACTTCCTCCTGCTGGTTTGACGGCGGAATGTACGTACCGGTCCCGGTGTATTCGCCGTCCGCGTATTCCACGGTCCCGGAGCCTGCCGTGCTGCCGGCGGGTGACGTCGACGCAGGGGAGGTCTCCGGATTGTTTGTTGGGTTGGTCTCCTCAGTGGCCGCGCCGTTGGAGCCGCAGCCCGCCGTCCCCAGGAGGGTTAGCCCTGCAACAACGGTCAGGATGGGCTTCTTGGCCTGGGGGTTCACGGGGTCTCCTCTTGGTCTCTGGCTGGACTTCTCGGGGCATCGGACCGCGCGCCGCAGCCCGGTCAGCTGCGCAACGCGGAGATGCGTCCTCCTTTATTACAGCGCATGAACCTTGCCGGTTTCCTGCCGGGCGCTGGGAGCACCGGCACGGCAGCCCGGGTGCAGCACGGCAAACGGCAGGAATAAGGGTGGGGTGCGTGTCCCCGCTATGCTTAACCGGTGACTCCTGAAGAACTTTCCTCCGCCGTAACTGCCTGCCTCAAAGACGCCATCGATGCGGGTGAATTCAGCATCGAGCTTCCCTCCGAGGTTCGTGTGGAGCGTCCCAAGAACCGGGAGCATGGCGACTGGGCCACGAATATCGCTCTCCAGCTCTCGAAGCAGGCCGGTATGAACCCCCGCCAGTTCGCGGAAATCCTCTCCTCCCGGCTGGCGAAGATCGACGGCGTCGCGAAGGTGGACATTGCCGGTCCCGGTTTCCTGAACATCACCCTCGACGCCGGTGCCGCCGGTGAACTGGCCAAGGCCATCGTTGAAGCGGGCCCTGCCTACGGCCGCTCCGATGCCCTGTCCGGCACCCGCATCAACCTCGAGTTCGTCTCCGCGAACCCCACCGGACCGATCCACCTGGGCGGAACCCGCTGGGCCGCCGTCGGAGATGCCCTCGCCCGGGTCTTTGAATCCCAGGGCGCCGAAGTCACCCGCGAGTACTATTTCAACGACCACGGTGCGCAGATCGACCGTTTTGCCCGGTCCCTCCTGGCCTCGGCCAAGGGCGAGCCTGCCCCGGAAGACGGCTACGCCGGTGCTTACATCGAGGACATCGCCGCACGCGTCCTCGCCGTTGAACCGGACATCATGGAACTGCCGGAAGCGGAGGCCCAGGAGCGTTTCCGGGCCATCGGCGTGGACCTGATGTTCGGCGATATCAAGGAATCGCTGCACAACTTCGGCGTCGACTTCGATGTCTACTTCCATGAGGACTCGCTCCATGCGGACGGTCACGTGGAAAAGCTCCTGGACCAGCTGAAGGGCTCCGGGAACCTGTTCGAGAAGGACGGTGCCTGGTGGCTGAACTCCACGGACTTCGGTGACGACAAGGACCGCGTGGTCATCAAGTCGGACGGCAACGCTGCCTACATCGCCGGAGACATCGCCTACATCCAGAACAAGCGTGAGCGTGGCTTCGACCTCAACATCTACATGCTGGGGGCCGACCACCACGGTTACGTTGCGCGCCTGAAGGCCGCCGCCGCGGCCCTGGGGCACGACCCGGCGTGCGTCGAGGTGCTGATCGGCCAGATGGTGAACCTGGTCAAGGATGGCAAGCCGGTCCGTATGTCCAAGCGCGCCGGAACCGTCGTCACGCTCGAGGACCTGGTCGACGCTGTTGGTGTTGACGCTGCCCGCTACACCCTGGCCCGTTTCTCCGCTGACTCCAACATCGACGTCGACCTGGACCTGCTGACCAAGCGCAGCAACGAGAACCCGGTGTTCTATGTCCAGTACGCCCATGCCCGGACCTACGCCCTGGCCCGCAATGCGGAAGCCGCCGGCGTGGACGATTCCGCCTTCGATGCCGCGCTGCTCACGCACCCCACCGAAAGCGCCCTGCTGGCCGCCCTCGGCCAGTTCCCCGGCGTCGTGGCCCAGGCCAGCGCCTTCCGCGAACCGCACCGCGTGGCCCGCCACCTGGAAGTCATCGCCGGCACGTACCACCGCTGGTACGACGCCTGCCGGATCGCCCCGCAGAACGGTGAGGAAATCACCGACGTCAACCGCACCCGGCTGTGGCTGAACACCGCGGCCCGCCAGGTCCTGGCCAACGGTCTGGACCTGCTCGGTGTCTCCGCTCCGGAACGGATGTAGGCAGCCATGACCGCATCCGAGCTGGCACCTGACTGGCTGAGCTACCCCGTAGACGCCAACGCACTCTCCGAAGACATCTGGGCGTGCGACGTGAGCCGCGGCGGCAACGGGGAACTGGAGATTTCCGGCATCCCGGTCTCGGCCCTGGCCGACGAGTTCGGCACACCGCTGTTCGTGGTCTCCGAAGCGGACTTCCGCGCCCGCGCCAGGGACTTCAAGGACTCCTTTGATGCGGCGTTCGCCGAATTGTGCGGGGGAGTGGACGTCTACTACGCAGGCAAGTCTTTCCTCTGCACCGAAATTGCCCGCTGGGTGGCTGACGAAGGGCTCCGGCTGGACACCTGCTCCGGCGGCGAACTTGCCGTCGCCAAGCGTGCCGGTATTCCGGGCGCCAACCTGGGACTGCACGGCAACAACAAGTCCGACGCCGAGCTGAACCGCGCCCTGGAGATGGACCTGGGCCGGATCGTCGTCGACTCGCTGCCGGAGCTGGACCGGCTGGGCGCCATCGCCCAGGGCCGCGGTGTCCGCGCCAACGTGATGCTGCGCCTGACCCCCGGTGTCCACGCACACACCCACGAGTTCATCGCCACTGCGCATGAGGACCAGAAGTTCGGCCTGTCCATGGCGCCGGATCCGGAAACGGGTGCCTCACCTGCCGCGGCGGCCGTCACGGCAGCGCTGGGGAATCCCGGGATCCGTCTGCTGGGACTGCACAGCCACATCGGTTCGCAGATCTTCGATCCGGCCGGCTTTGAGCTTGCTGCCCGCCGCCTGCTGGCGTTTATGGCGGAAATCAAGCAGGTCCACGGCGTCGAACTACCCGAACTTGACCTGGGCGGCGGCTACGGCATCGCCTACACGGAAGCCGACACCCCGCGCCCCGCGGCGGAAATCGCCAAGGCCATGGCCGCCGTCGTCGGAGCCACCTGCACCGAACTGGAACTGGCCGTTCCACGTATTTCGATTGAACCCGGACGCGCGATCGTGGGTCCGACCACCTTCACGCTCTACCGCACCGGGACGATCAAGACGGTCCGCGTTGACACCCCCGGCGGCGGGAGTGCTCCCCGCCGGTACGTCTCAGTCGACGGCGGAATGAGCGACAACGCCCGGCCGGTCCTCTACGACGCCGATTACACCGCCGTGCTGGCCTCCCGCACCTCGAATCATGACGCGGTTATGTCGCGCGTGGTTGGCAAACACTGCGAGAGCGGGGACATAGTAGTCAGGGATGTTTACCTGCCCTCGGATGTAGACCACGGGGACCTGCTGGCCGTTCCCGGCACCGGCGCCTACTGCTGGGCGCTCTCCAGCAACTACAACTACATCGCCCGCCCGCCCGTCGTCGCTGTCCGTGATGGTGCTGCGCGGCTGATCATCCGCGGCGAAACCGAAGACGACCTGCTGGCGCGGGACGTCTCAGAACCGGCATAGGAGAAGGCACAGAAATGAAGACCCTCAAAGTAGCCCTGTTGGGATGCGGCAACGTGGGATCCCAGGTGGCACGAATCCTCCTTGATGATGCCGCTGACCTCACTGCCCGCACAGGTGCCCGCCTGGAACTGACCGGCATTGCGGTGCGTAACCCGGATGCTCCCCGCGACGCGGACCTGCCCCGGGACCTGTTCACCACCGACGCGGAAGCGCTCGTCGAATCCGCGGACATCGTTATTGAACTCATGGGCGGAATTGAACCGGCCCGCACCCTGATCCTGCACGCCATCGGCCACGGCGCTTCCGTGGTCACCGGCAACAAGGCACTGCTGGCCGCCGACGGCGCGGCCCTATACGAGAAGGCCGACGCCGCCGGCGTCCGCCTGGCCTACGAAGCCGCCGTCGCCGGCGCCATCCCGATCCTGGGCCCGATCCGTGACAGCCTTTCCGGCGACCGGATCACCCGTGTGCTCGGTATCGTCAACGGCACCACCAACTACATCCTGGACCAGATGGACTCAACCGGTGCGCAGTTCGCTGACGCACTGGCCGAGGCCCAGCGCCTGGGCTACGCCGAAGCGGATCCCACCGCCGACGTCGGAGGCCACGACGCCGCCGCGAAGGGCGCCATCCTGGCGTCCCTGGCGTTCCACACCACGTTCGAGATGAAGAACGTCTCCTGCGAGGGCATCACCGCCATCACGGCCCAGGACATCGCCGCGGCAAAGGACGCCGGGTTTGTCATCAAGCTGCTCGCGATTGCCGAGAAGTTTGAGTCGGACGGCACCGAGGGTGTCAGTGTCCGCGTGCACCCCACCCTGCTGCCGCGCACGCACCCGCTGGCCGCTGTCCGCGGGGCCTTCAACGCCGTGTTCGTCGAGGCCGAGAACGCCGGCGAGCTGATGTTCTACGGCCAGGGCGCCGGCGGCACCCCCACCTCCTCCGCCGTGATGGGCGACGTCGTCACTGTCGCCCGCCGCCTGGTGCTCGGCGGCCACATGGGCGTTGAGGCCGCTTCCGGGCACGTTCCGGCCCTGCCGCTGGAGACGGTCACCACCAGCTACAGCATCGGACTCGACGTCGCTGACGCCACCGGCGTCCTTGCCGCCGTCGCACGGGTCTTCGCCGAGCACGGCGTCTCCATCGAAACCATGCGGCAGAAAAGCCATACCGATGCAGCCGGAGCGTCCGCCGAACTGCGCTTCGTCACGCACCGGGCACCCGAGGCCGCTCTTGCGGCCACCGTTGAGGCCATCAAGGGCCTGGACGTCATCAATTCCGTCACATCCGTCCTGCGGGTAGAAGGGGTCTAGAACCGTGGCTCATCAATGGCGCGGCGTTATCCGCGAATACGCCGACCGTCTGCCGGTAACCGAAAACACCGAGGTCATCACCCTCGGTGAGGGCGGCACACCGCTGGTTTACGCAAAGGCCCTCTCGGAGCTGACCGGCAACGAGGTCTACCTCAAGGTCGAAGGCATGAACCCCACCGGGTCCTTCAAGGACCGCGGCATGACCATGGCCATGACCGCCGCCGTGGAAGCCGGAGCGAAGGCCGTTGTCTGCGCCTCCACCGGCAACACCAGCGCGTCAGCGGCTGCCTACGCCACCCAGGCCGGGATCACGTGCGCCGTGCTGGTTCCGGACGGCAAGATCTCCATGGGCAAGCTCAGCCAGGCAATCGCCCACGGCGCACAGCTGCTGCAGGTCAACGGTAACTTCGACAACTGCCTCGACGTCGCCCGCAAGCTCGCCGAGGCCTACCCTGTCTTCCTGGTCAACTCGGTGAACCCGGCCCGCATCGAAGGACAGAAGACTGCGTCCTTCGAGGTCGTGGACTTCCTGGGCGACGCTCCTGACTACCACCTGCTGCCCGTCGGCAACGCCGGCAATATCACGGCCTACTGGCGCGGCTACCAGGAATACGCCCAGCCCTGGACGAACAACGCCGGCGTTGAACTGGCCCCCGTGGCCACCAAGACACCGGTCATGTGGGGTTTCCAGGCCGAGGGCGCGTCCCCGCTGGTCAAGGGCCACCCGGTAACGGAACCAGACACCATCGCCACCGCCATCCGGATCGGCAACCCGGCGTCCTGGGATCAGGCCATCGCCGCCCGCGACGAATCCGGCGGCCTGATCGAAGCGGTCAGCGACACCGAAATCCTTGAAGCCCACCGCTGGCTGTCCTCCCGTGAAGGCGTCTTCGTGGAGCCGGCTTCCGCTGCCGGCGTCGCAGGCCTGCTCAAAAAGCACGCCGCGGGGGAAGTGCCCACCGGCAAGAAGATCGTCATCACCGTCACCGGCCATGGCCTGAAGGACCCGCAGTGGGCACTTCGGACCGCCGACGGTTCGGACGTCGAGCCGACCAAGGTGGAGTTCGACGTCGTTAGCGTTGCTGCAGCGCTGGGCCTCGAAGAGGCCGCCCCCGCGGCCGCCCGCTAAGCGAAGCCGATGCAGGTGAAACAGGTAAACCAGGACACCGGCGAGGCCGCACCCGTGCAGGTTGCTTCCGGCCAGGACATCACCGTCAGCGTGCCGGCCACGAGTGCGAACCTCGGTCCCGGCTTTGACAGCCTGGGCATGGCCGTGAGCCTGTTCGACACCGTGCGGGTCCGGACGAACGACACCGGTCGCATCAGCGTCCGGGTCCGCGGCGAGGGTGCAGCCACGCTTCCCAGCGATGGAACGCACCTCGTCGCACGGACCATCGCGGATACGATCCGCAGTGCGGGCTACGGCGTCGACGGTTTTGAACTCGAATGCGAGAACGTCATACCGCACGGGCGGGGGCTGGGTTCCTCGGCGTCGGCCATCGTCTCCGGCGTGCTGGCAGGCAACGCCCTGCTCCCTGCGGAAGCACAGCTCGACGCCGCCGGCCTGCTGCACGCCTGCTCGGCGCTGGAGGGCCATCCGGACAACGTGGCTCCTGCCCTGGGTGGCGGCCTTGCCGTCTCATGGGAAGAAGCGGGCCGTTTCCGCTCCGCCAAGGCACAGGTGCATCCCGAGGTTGTGCCCGTGGTGGCCATCCCGGCAACTGAACTTTCCACGGAGAGTGCACGCGGACTGCTGCCACAGAGCGTGCCGCACCGGGACGCAGCCGCGAACTCCGGCCGGGCTGCCCTGCTGATGCACGCGCTGACCACCGACCCGGCGCTGCTGCTGGCCGCGACCGAGGATTTCCTGCATCAGGCCTACCGGGCACCGGCAATGCAGCCCAGTGCCGCGCTGGTTCGTGCCCTGCGCGCGGCGGGATTCGCGGCCGTGATATCCGGCGCCGGGCCGACAGTTATGACGCTTGCGTCCGGCGCTGAAGAGGCTGCTGCCGCGGAAGCCTTCATTGCCGCGCACCTTGCCGCGGAGGCCCTGGAGAATTGGTGCGTGCTGCGGCTTGGCGTAGACCAAGATGGTGCTAGAGTGGTAATGCACCAGCGGTAAATACCCGTACTTCGATGTATGACCGTATTTGTGCTTCCACCGGCATGGTCGTCCGTTTCTGTGGACCACCGAGGCTCCTCCCTAACCCGGATTGTGGAGCGTTTTGCATAGGTATCAGCCCAGAAGCTGATAGCCGTGCATCGTTCATAACGATTCGGACGGCAGGGTGAAGTCAGTCCGTGGAAACGCAAGCATCGGTGTAGCCTTCCGGAGACTGCCAAGAAACGGTCAGTCGCATGAGCAGTGATCGTGATGTTTTCCGGCAGCGAAGCTGCCGAAACTCCCATGGACTCTCCAAACAAGGCACCAGCAGATTCACCGTTGCGGAATTTCTACCTGCAACCGGTGAACCCTGAACCGTATGTCGAATCAACGGTTCCAGGGCCATTCAACGCGGCCGGCAATGCGCCGGACCGCCCGACGAGGGGGAAGGATCCTTCGTGACAGATACCACCGACCTGACTGCAGGTGTGGACTCATCAGCATCCGCCGGTTCCAACGGTGAGGCGACTTCCAAGAGCTCCGGGCTCGCCGGCCTGAAGCTTGCACAGCTGCAGGCACTGGCCGGCCAGCTGGGCATCACCGGAGGCTCGCGGATGCGCAAGGGAGACCTGGTTACGGCCATCTCCAACCACCAGCGTGGTGGCGCAGTCGCTGACCGTCCGGTCCGCGGCTCCAAGTCCGAGGCCCCGCAGGGCGAGAAGGCC
>NZ_DALZXY010000009.1:31161-62754 GCF_031988865.1 Arthrobacter sp. | reverse complement strand
ACCGCAGCCCCTTCGGCGTCGAATAGAAACCCGCCGCCATCAGCGCCGTCGCGACAGGAGTGTCCAGGACGTCGACACCGTTGGCCTTCTCCACAGCCATCTTCTCCGCAGCACCACGCCGGATGATGCCGACCAGCGCGGCTGCGGCGAGTACCAGCGTCTCGGCGTCGTCGGTGTAGGTGAGCAGGGTCTTGCCGCCGCGTTCCACATACAGCACCAGTTCGCCGTCGACCATCACCACCAGCGCACCGGCCTTCCGCCCGGGACGGTGCCCGCCGTCGGACGCCGGCCAGAGCAGGGCCGCCCCGTAGGGGTTGGCCGGGTCAGTTGCGGCCAATGCCACCGGCTGCGGCTCCGGCACGGCCAGCTGGTTCTCCCGGGAGAAGGAGCGCAGCCGGTCCACCGTCGCCGGAACGGCGAACTGCGCGGCGCCGAGCTGCTCGATGAAGTACCCGCGCCGGCAGCGTCCCATCTCTTCCAGACGCGCCAGCACCTTATACAGCAGGCCAAATCCGCCCGGAACGCCTTCGCTCGCCACCGACCCGCGGGTCAGGATCCCATAGCGGTCCATCAGCAGCTCGGCGGTGGCGTGGGCGTGGATCGTGGTATCCGCCTCAACCGCCGGGAGTAGGCTCCAACGCCCGGCAACCAGCGGCTGCGGACCCCGCCCGGGAAGGTTCTGCCCTGGTGAATTCCCGTTCTGGCTCTGCCCGCCGAGCTGCAGCGATGCAGTGCTCAGGCTGCCACGCGGCATCCGGCCCAGCCGGCCCAGCCGCGCCGTCCGGGACCGCGGTGTGGACGCCCGCTGCTTGTGGGCGGTCTTGCCGCCGGACAGCAGGGACCGCACGGGGGTGAAAGTGTCGTTCGTGATCCGGCCGGCCCAGACCAGCTCCCACAGCGCGGTAGTGATTTCCGCATCCGGCAGCAGCGGACTGCCGTCCTGCAGCGGCGCACTGTTCATCGCCTCAGCGAGCTGGCGGAAGAAGAACGCACCGGACCCGGAGAGCTGGTCCAGCAGCCGGAGCTGCAGGTCGGTCGGGCTGAAATCCGGGTCGGGGTTCAGGGTCAGCGGAGCGTTTTCGGCCAGATGCAGGGCGATCCAGCCGTCATTTCCGGGCAGGGAACCGGTACCGGACCAGATGACCTCGCCCGTAGCGGTGAGCTCGTCCAGCATCGCCGGCGCATAGTCACGCACCCGCGAACCCAGAATCAGCGGCTCCCAGGCGGAGGCCGGAACCGGCACCCCGGAGAGCTGGTCGATAACGGTCGCGACGCCGTCGAGCCCCCGCAGCGACGACCCCACATTCTGCCAGGCAGGAAGGAAGCGCCCGTACGTGGGCGGATCCACGGGCTCGACGTCGGAACGCAGGGCGGCCAGGGAACGGCGCCTCAGCCGGCGCAGCACTTCCGTGTCGCACCACTCCGACCCGGCGGGAGCCCCCGGAAGGTCAGCCGGAGCCCCTGGAACGGTGATGATGGCCGGGGGAGTCGCCTCGATGCCGTCCGCGGCGTCCAGGACCAGCGCCTCGGTGGGGCGGAACTCGCCTTCCGCAACCCGGCCCTCGCCTGCCAGACGCTGCAATGTGGTGGTGACGACGGCGACGCCCAGTCCCAGCCGGACCGCGGCTTCCGCGGCGGTGAAGGGACCGTGTGTGCGGGCGTAGCGTCCGACCAGGTCGCCGAGCGGATCCGGAACAGGTTCCACGAAGGCCAGCGGAACGCCCATCGGCAGCGGCACACCAAGCGCGTCGCGGAGCCGGGCGGCGTCCTCGATCGCGGCGTACCGCTGGGTTCCGGCGATCCCGGCCAGCAGGGCACGGTTCGACCGGACGAGTTCGGTCAGCAGCGCCTGGGCTTCGGCTTCGGTGGCGTGGCTGGTTTCCGGAGCTTCGGCAGGCTTCCCAGACTCCAGTGGTTCCAGCCGGGCGGCGACTTCGGCCGCGGTCAGCGGTCCGAGCAGGCGCAGCAGGTCCGCAACACCCTCGACCCCGCGGGCCCGGCGGTCCGGCGCCAGGCGCTGCAGCTCGGCCTCGGTCTGCACGATGATCCGTGCGTCCAGCAGTTCCCGCAGTTCCGCCCGGCCGAGCAGTTCGTTGAGCAGCGTCGGGTCCAGTGACAGCGCTGCGGCCCGGCGTTCGGCCAGCGGCGAATCGCCCTCATAGAGGAAGGCTCCGACGTAACCGAACAGCAGGGACCGGGCAAAGGGGGAGGGCTGCGAAGTGGTGGTCTCCACCAACCGGATTTCGCGGCGTTCGACGGCGGCGGCCAGGTCCTTAAGCGCCGGCAGGTCGTAGACATCCTGCAGGCATTCCCGCACGGTTTCGAGCACGATCGGGAAGGTGGGGAACTTCCGTGCGACGTCGAGCAGCTGCGCGGAACGCTGCCGCTGCTGCCACAATGGTGTCCGCTTGGACGGATTCTGCCGCGGCAGCAGCAGCGCCCGGGCGGCACATTCCCGGAACCGGGAGGCGAAGAGCGCCGATCCGCCGACCTCTGCCGTGACAATGGCTTCCAGGTCGTCGGGCTCGAAGAGGAACAGTTCGGCGCCGGGCGGTTCGTCTTCCATCAGCGGAACCCGCAGCACGATCCCGTCGTCGGACGCCATCGCGGAGCCGTCCAGACCGTACCGCTGCTGCAGCCGCGCGCCGACCGCCAGCGCCCACGGCGCGTGCACGGGCATGCCGAACGGGCTGTGGAGGACTACCCGCCAGTCACCGAGCTCGTCGTGGAAGCGTTCAATGACCAGGGTCCGGTCGCTCGGCACCACCTCGGTGGCCTGCTGCTGTTCGCGCAGGTAGGCGACCAGGTTCCCCGCAGCCCATTCATCGAGCCCGACGGCGGCGAGGCGTTCGCGGGCAGCGGGTTCGGAGGTGCCGGCCATTTCCCGGACGAACTTCCCCAGCGCCCGGCCCAGTTCCACCGGCCGGCCCTGCGAATCGCCGCGCCAGAACGGCAGCTTGCCGGGCTGGCCGAAGGCGGGGGAGACCAGCACCCGGTCGTGGGTGATGTCTTCGATCCGCCAGCTGGTGGCACCGAGCGCAAAGACGTCGCCGACCCGGGATTCATAGACCATTTCCTCGTCGAGTTCCCCGACCCGGCGGCTGTTTTTCCCTTCGGAATCGCCCACGAGATAGACCCCGAACAAGCCGCGGTCCGGGATGGTGCCGCCGGAGGTGACGGCCAGGCGCTGCGCCCCGGGACGCCCGGTAATGGTGTTCTCGTTCCGGTCCCAGATGATCCGGGGACGGAGTTCAGCGAACTCATCCGACGGGTAGCGGCCGGACAGCAGGTCCAGGGTCGCGTCGAACGCGGAACGCGGCAGGCCCGCGAATGGCGCGGAACTGCGCACGACGTCGAACCATTCCTCCACATCGATGCTTTCCAGGGCGGTGGCGGCCACGGTCTGCTGGGCCAGGATGTCCAGCGGATTGGCCGGAATGAAGAGGGGCTCGATCTGGCCGGCGAGCATCCGTTCCACGGTGACGGCGGAGTTCAGCAGGTCTCCGCGGTGTTTGGGGAACATCACGCCCTGCGAGATTTCGCCGACCTGGTGTCCGGCGCGGCCCACGCGCTGCAGGCCGCTGGCCACCGACGGCGGGGATTCGACCTGCACCACCAGGTCCACGGCACCCATATCGATGCCCAGTTCCAGCGAACTGGTCGCCACCACGCAGCGCAGCCGCCCGGATTTCAAGTCGTCTTCGATCAGTGCCCGCTGGTCCTTGGACACCGAGCCGTGGTGGGCGCGCGCGAGGACCGGGGCAGTGTTATCGAGGGCAGCGTCGTCGGCAGCTTTATCCGGCTGCCGGGTGCGGATGGACACCCCGGCCTGCGCCATCAGCTGCGCCGGAGCGCGGCCCCCAGACGCGGAAGGCAGAGCGGAGGACGCTGGGCCGCCGGGCACGGACGGCAGCGGTTCGCCGTCGGCTCCGGTGGCTGCCTGGGAGGCCTCCAACCGGTAGGCATGGATCTCGTTCAGCCGGGCTGTGAGCCGTTCAGCCAGCCGCCGTGAGTTGGCGAAGACGATGGTGGACCGGTTCGCTTCGATCAGGTCGGCGATCTTCTCCTCCACATGCGGCCAGATGCTGGCCTGCGGAGCGAAGCCGCCCTCCACGGTGTCCTCGGCCGCGGCGCTGCCGAGGTCCGTCATGTCCTCCACCGGGACCGTGACCGTCAGGTTCCAGTTCTTCCTGGACACCGGCGCGACGATCTTTACCGGGGCATTCCCGCCCAGGAAACGGGCCACGGTTTCCTGCGGCTCCACGGTCGCGGACAGGCCGATCCGCTGCACGGGTTTTTCCAGCAGGGCATCCAGCCGGGCCAGGGACACGGCCAGATGTGCCCCGCGTTTGGTGCCGGCGACGGCGTGGACCTCGTCCACGATCACGGTGTCCACTTCCGAGAGCGTCTCCCGCGCCTGCGAGGTGAGCATCAGGAACAGCGATTCCGGGGTCGTGATCAGGATGTCCGGCGGCCGGGTAAGCAGAGCGCGGCGTTCGTTTTGCGGGGTGTCGCCGGAGCGGACGCCCACGGTAATGGACGGCGTCGGCAGTCCGAGCCGCTTGGCCGTCTGGGTGATGCCAATCAGCGGTGCGCGCAGGTTCCGCTCAACATCGACGCCGAGGGCCTTCAGCGGGGAGATGTACAGGACTTTGGTCTTGCGTTTGGGGACGCGGGAGCGGCCCCGGGGTCCGGCGCCGCCGGAAGGGGTTTCCGCCGGGGGTGTTTCCAGAGGCGCCGTTTCCACAGGCGCCGAGGCAGCGGCGGCGATGAACCGGTCCAGGGACCAGAGGAACGCGGCGAGGGTCTTGCCCGACCCGGTCGGAGCGATCACCAGGGCATTGGAACCGCCCGAGATGGTGTCCCAGGCACCGATCTGGGCAGCGGTTGGCTCGGTGAAGGCCCCCTGGAACCAGTCCCTGGTGGCGGGGGTGAACTTCTGGAGCACCGCGGCTGCCGATGTCATGCACCCATTGTTCCGCACGGCACTGACATTGGGTCGCAGGCGCCGGACGGTTCGGCTGGCGGCTAAACCGCCCCGGTCCCAGTCCCGGCCCCCGTCCCGGCTAAACCGGCCCCGGCCCCCGTCCCGGCTAAACCGGCCCGGTCCTCGTCCCGGCTAAACCGGCCCGGTCCCAGCCCCTGTCCCGGTCCCAGCCCCGGTCCCCGTTCGGTCCACAGCGGCAAGGATCCCATCCGCCAGATCGGCGGGCCGGGTGAACTGCGGCCAGTGCCCGGTGGGCAGGTCGACGAACTCGACTTCCTTGATCCGCGCCAGTTCGCGCACAAAGGGGTGCCCGTCGGTGATCCACTCCTGCAGCACTGTGGAGGGGAACTCACACGCGATCACGGTAGCCGGAACATCCCACCGGCGTTCGTCGGCGGAGAGGTGCTGGGGATCGTAGGCGACAGCGGTCGGCAGCGGGATGGACCGGTCCCGGAACATGGTCCGCAGCTCGTCGGTGAGGCCGATGAGCTCTGCTTCTTCGAAGAAGTGCCAGTCCGGCAGCGGGATTTCCCCCGCCACCACGGGCAGCTGATCGTTAATAACACCGCCGTCTGCCATCGGGCCGGAATCCACGTAAACCGTTCGAACCACCTGTTCCGGACGGACGTCGACCGCGCCGTACGCGATGGCACCTCCACCGGAGTGCCCCACGAGGACCACAGGGCGGTCCAGTTCGTCGATGGCCCGCACGACGGCGTCGATGTGGTCCTGCAGGCTAATTCCGCTGCGGTCCGCATCCCGGGACTCGAGTCCGGGCATCGTCAGGGGGTGGATGGTGTGGCCCGCCGCGGTGAGCGCCGGCGTGACCGCCGACCAGGAGGAGCCGTCCAGCCAGAAGCCGGGAATGAGAAGGATGTCCATGGCGGAACACTATGCCAAGGCGGTGATGGTGGCTATGTAACACCGGAAGAACGGGCTGCCGGGAACCTGAGGGCAGCCGGCCATCCGAGACCGGGAACCTGAGGGCAGCTGGCCACCCGAGGCCGGGAACCTGAGGGCAGCCAGCCATCCGGGACCCGGCCACCCTGGCGCACACCAAGTCATGCGCGGCCAGTGGTGTGTCTCTCCGGTGAATCCAGCTAGCGGGCCTGGAGCCTGTCGATGCCCAGCAGCTCGATGTCTTCGCTGCTGCAGCCGGTTCCGGCATAGGCGATGGTCAGTGAAGCCGTGTCTTCCGGCGGGTAGACGAGGAGCCCGGAGGTGGCCACCTGGCCGCAGGCATCGCCGTAGTTTTCCGGCCGGGTTTCCCGCAGGACCGCACCCGCCGACTGGCCCGGCTCAAGGACCACCAGGGTTTCGGGGGTGCCCTCGGACCGCACGGCGGGCGCACCAACCTGGCTTCCGGAGGCGCTGAGATAGGAGACACCAGGGAAGCCCATAGTGGAGCAGGTGGCTGTGGACGTATTGGTCAGCACCAGGGTGCGGTAGACACTGCCCGCCGCGCCGCCGCCGGCCGTGTCTTCCACCGAGCCGGCCAATTTGTCCGCGGTGCACAGCGGCACGCTGGACGGGACACCCGGTTCCGGGGAGGTGCTGGGCGCCGGCGTCGCAGTGTCAGAGGCACTGGCCGACGGCGAGGCGCTCGCCGTCGTACTCGAGGACGGGCTGGAAGTGGCGGACTCTTCTGAAGCGTTGTTGCTGGCACTGGAGCAGCCGCCCAGAAGCAGCGCCAGCCCGGCCAAGCCGGTGATCAGGGTGGCCGGGGCCTTCGAAACCGTAGTTCTCATGGATTCACCCTGAACCTGCGGCCGGACCGGGTCAAACCGCATCGCGGGGCGTTTCCGAACCACACCGAATTGTTACGAATGAGGCCAGTGTGGTTATTCGTGATGGTAGGGACGGCCGCCGGCGATTTCCTGGGCGCGGTAGACCTGTTCGGCGAGGATGAGCCGGACCAGCTGGTGCGGAAAAACCAGCGGGGAAAGCGACCAGACGAAGTCGGCGCGGTCATGCACGCCCTGGTCCACGCCGTAGGCACCGCCGATGATCAGCGTGACGTTGCGCGAATTATCGAGCGGTTTCTGCAGCGTTGTGGCCAGCTGCGGGGAGGTGATCGCCTTTCCCCGCTCATCGAGCAGGATCACGTAGTCGCTGCCCAGCTTGGCCAGCAGCCGTTCGGATTCCTCTTTCCGTGCAGCATCATTCTCCCGGGCGGAGTGCGGAATGGACACCCAGGACAGGTCGAAGGGTTTCTTCAGCCGCTTCTCATACCGGCGGATTCCATCGACCACCCAGTCCTCATGCTTGCGGCCGACCATCAGAACACGTAATGCCATGGTTCCATTCAATACCGGCTGCGGCCGGAGGCGGAAATGCCCGCCGCGTCTGCCCCTTGGAAGGGCGCGGGTCTAGACTCCCGGGCAGTGGGCGGAAAACCGAAGGAGCGCGGAGCATGAGCGAAACACGTGCCATCGTCCTAGGCGGCGGGGGAGTAGCCGGCATCGCGTGGGAGATGGGGGCAGTCGCCGCCCTGCTGCAGCAGGGGATCGATCTGAATGCGGCCGACCTGGTCGTGGGCACCTCGGCGGGGTCCATGGTGGGAGCGGCGCTGCGCATGGACCAGCTTCAGGCAGTGCTGGCGGCTCAGCTGGATGACGCCGGGCCGGGCGCGGACCAGATGCCCCAATCGTCCCCGGACGAGTCTTATAAGGAACCCAGCGGGTTCAGCTCGGAGGCTTTCGTCGAACTGACCGCGACGGCGGGCCGGGGCGACGGCGATGAGCTGGGGGCCCGCGCCCGTGTCGGCGAGCTGGCGCGCACCACCCCGGCGGTGATGACCGAGGGCGAGTGGGTTGCCAGCATCCGGGCGCTGTTGCCGGACAAGGACTGGCCGGCCAAGCCGTTCGGCATCACAGTGGTCGATGCGCTGGATGGGTCCTTTTCGGTCATGGATTCAACGTCCGACGTCGAACTCGCCCGGGCGGTGGCGGCCAGCTGTGCCGTGCCCACGGTGTGGCCTCCGGTCACGATCCAGGGTCGACAGTTTATGGACGGCGGGATGCGGTCGGCCACGAACGCCGACGTCGCCGAGGGATACGGGAAGGTGCTGGTGCTGGCATGCGGACCGGAGGCACCGGAGAGCCCGTTCGGACCGAGCCTGCCCCAGGCCATGGCCAAGCTGGAACAGCACAGCCGTACTTTCCTGCTGGAAGCGGATGACGCAGCGCTGAAGGAGTTCGGCGCCAATCCGCTGCTGCGTTCAACGCGCGGGCCGGCGGCGCGGGCCGGGAAGCGCCAGGCGGATGAAGTGGCGGCGGCTTTGCGGGAGTTCTGGGAGAGCTGAGTCCGGGCGGCTGGCATCTGGTTGCCACCGGGACTTAGGACTGTGGGTTTCAGGGCGGAGGAAGCTTCGTGGACTTCGGCCGCCCATCTGCTTTCCCGCCGTCGAGCCCTCCAATGCTCGCCACCTCGCCGATGAAGCGGCGTCCGGACACCTCGATCCAGCGGGAGGACGAGATTTCCTTGCGGACGAGCCACTTGCCGTCGTCGGGGCACTCCAGCACCACCAGGACCCCGCCTGGAGTCACGTGGTAGGCGTAGCGGGTGCCGTTCTCTTCGTCGTCGAGTTCTTCCACCGGGCTGTCTGGCCGCAGGATCCGTACCGTCACGGTGAGTCTCCGTCCTGTGGTTGCTGCGATCCGTGAACACGCCGGATCAGGGACAGGAGGGTAACAGCCTGTTGGGAACAGGCGACAGGGTAGGAACGGGCACAGGCTGGCAAACCGCCTTAGCGATTGCGGGGTACCCATATAATCCGAGGATGCTAAAAATGCGTTTCAACCGAGGCTTCCCCTCCCTGCAGCAGTCCTCCGAAGCACGCCGGGGCGAGCTGTGAGTGGCGGTCTCGTCGCCCTGCTGGACGACGTCGCCGCCCTGGCCCGGATAGCGGCTGCCTCGTTGGACGACGTCGCCGCCGGAGCCGCCAAAGCGGGAGCCAAGGCCGCCGGCGTCGTGATCGACGATGCAGCTGTCACACCGCAGTACGTGTCCGGGGCGGACCCCTCCCGCGAACTGCCGATGATCAAGCGGATTTTCTGGGGCTCGCTGCGGAACAAGCTGCTGATCATCCTGCCGGCGCTGCTGCTGATCAGTGCCTTTATCCCGGCCGTGATCCCGTTCATCCTGATGCTCGGCGGCACCTACCTTTGCTACGAGGGAGCGGAGAAAGTCTGGCACAAGTTCTTCGGCCACCACGCGGCTGAAAAGACTCCGGCGGTGGACCGCGGCCCCGGGGCGGAGAACAAGGTGGTCAAGGGTGCCATCACCACCGACTTCATCCTGTCCTGCGAGATTATGGTCATCTCGATGAATGAGGTGGCGGGGGAGTCCTTGTGGGTGCGGGCCCTCATCCTGGTGGTTGTGGCGATCGCGATCACGGCGCTCGTTTATGGGGCCGTCGCCCTCATCGTCAAGATGGACGACATCGGCCTGCACCTGACCACCAAGGACTCCGCTGGTTCGAAGCGTTTCGGTGCGCTGCTGGTCAAAGGCATGCCGTCCGTGCTGGCAGCGATCACCTTCGTTGGAACAATCGCCATGCTCTGGGTTGGCGGCCACATCATGCTGCAGGGGGTCTACGACCTCGGCTGGCACCTGCCCTATGACCTGGTCCACGTCCTCGAGACCCCGTTTGCCGGGATCCCGGTGGTGGGCGGTTTCCTGGCCTGGCTGGTGAACACCCTGTGCTCGGCCGTCCTGGGACTCGCCTGGGGTCTCGTCGTGATGGCTGTGCTGCATCCGCTGCTGAAGGTCCTGCCGTTCGGCAAGGCGAAGGACAAGGGTGCGCACGAGGGCGGCGCGGACGAAGGCGAGCAGCATAAGGACGGCGAGGTTGGGCCCTCGGCCGCCAGATAGCGGCGACGCGGCCGACGCCGTGGAGTTTCATACCCGGCAATGGCCTACGACAGACCAGGTGAGGGAAATGATTGCCGGCCTGATGCATTCCGCCGGTCCCACCTCTGAAGCTCACCTGATCGACTTCCTGCGCGCCCGGAGCCTCCATGTTGCCGTTGAAAGCCGCGCCCTCAACGGGACACAGATTAGCTACGACTTCGAGGCTCTCCGAACTCCTTTCACGGGTCAGTGCCACTTCGACGGCAGCTCGATAAAAGTCATTAGTACCTTCGGCGGAACCCGCACAGTGGTGGAAAGCCACCTGGAGCTGTACAAGAGCGACCTGATTCGTGGATGGGGAGAACCTCTCCAAGAGGAAGGCATGGCCAACGCTCCCCGCCTGGCCTGGCACCGGCCGAAGCGCACGCTCACCCTCGACGCTTTCTGGTCAGTGCCAGAATTCTCGGTCCTGATGCTGGCGGTCGAACTGAAACACACGGATTCGCCCGGAAGTTAGCAGCCCTGGGAAAAGCGGTCTTCTGCGCCGAGGAGGTCTAGGAGGTCTAGGAGGGAAGGGGAGGAGCGCTCCCCTTCCTCCTAGGGGAAATGGTTGCCTCGGGTGAGCAGGATTAGCTGCGCTTGAGGAACAGGCTGACGTCGTCGTTGCTGATGAGGTCAGGAACCGTCCAGCCGTCCAGGTCGTATTCGGCCAGGCAGAGGTCGGCGAAGCCCTTCATGGCGTCAGTGGTTCCCTGGGCCTGCGCGGCGAAGAGGATCTCGGCTTTGACGTTCTCGTGGTTGCCGGAGTAATTCCGTTCGTATAGTTCGTGCCGGCCCCCGAACTCGGTGCCGATCGAGTCCCAGAGCAGCTTCATGAGCTTGACCCGGTCCACGGCCTCGACGCCGGCGGATCCACGGACGTACTTGTCCAGATACGGGCGGATTTCCGGGGTCTTGAAATCCAGGGCACTGGAGTTGAGGTAGATCAGGCCGGAGGCAACGTCCTGTTCGATGATTTCCTTGATCCGCGGATAGCCGATGGCCATGAACATCCGGTAGGCAAGGCCGTAGTCCAGCTTGGGCAGGACAGTTCCGTTGGGGCCCGGGTCCGGGTTGAAGGTCATGCCGTCGATAAGCGCATGGAACATGTTGCGCCAGCCGAGGACCTCGCCCACGCGTGTTTGGACACCGCGGAAATCCTGCGTCCCGGCGATGTCCAGGGCTTTCATCAGCAGCCCCGCAATAAAGTCCAGCTTGGTGGCGAGCCGGATGACGCCCTGGAACGTAAAGCGGTTGATGAAGCCGGTCTGCGGGAAGAAGTTGTTGATCTTGTCCACGTCGCCGTAAGCGAAGACGTTCTCCCACGGGATCAGGACCTTGTCGAAGACGAACACTGAATCGTTCTCATCCAGCCGGCTCGAGAGCGGGTAATCGAACGGGGTGCCCATTACGGCGGCCTGGTGGCTGTATGAGGCGCGGCTGATGAGCTTCACTCCGGGCGCATCCGTCGGCACGGTGCAGATCAGCGCAAATTCCTTACGCTTGATCGGCAGCCCGTAGTGCGCGATGAAGTTGTAGTTAGTGATCGCCGAGCCGGTGGCCACCACTTTGGCCCCGGAGACGATGAGGCCCGAATCGGTTTCCTTTTCCACTTTCATAAAGACGTCGCCCACCTGGTCCGGCGGCAGGTGGCGGTCCACGGGCGGGTTGATGATGGCGTGGTTCCAGTACAGGACCTTTTCCTGCGACTCCTTATACCAACGCTTGGCGTTTTCCTGGAAGGGCTCGTAGAAGTCCGGCATCCCACCCAGGGTCCCCAGGAAGGAGGCCTTGTAGTCCGGGGAACGCCCCAGCCAGCCGTAGCCCATCCGCGCCCAGGTCTCGATGGCGGTCCGATCCTGCTTAAGATCCTCGACGCTGCGCGGGGCGCGGAAGAAGGACATCGTTTTGCCCCCGGACCCGGTGTCCGTAGGAACCATCAGCTTGTCCTGCAGCTCGGGTTTGTGCATCGCGTCGTAGAGTCGTGCGGTCATCCGGATGGAGTTCCGGAAAGCCGGGTGGGTGGTCACATCCTTGACGCGCTCGCCGTAGATCCACACCTCACGGTCGTCCTTGAGCGAATTGATGTATTCATCCCCCGTCATCGGCATTTTCGGGTTGGCGGGCGTAGTCCTTTCACTCATGGAGGGGCCGGAGGAAGGAACATTCTGGTCCAGGATCTCGGTCATGACTTTTCCTTTCGGGAAAAAGCGGGGCTAGAGGCTGTTGAAGGGTTTGAAGGAGCTGGAGCCGGCAAACCAGCCTGACTCGGGGGCATCGCCGGAATGGTCCCAGGGGGCACCCTCAACCAGCCTGCCGATTTCACGGAACTTCCCACCGAAGAACAAAAGCGGTGGCCGCTGGGTAATTTCCATTGCGATGACTTCGCCGACGACGATGATGTGGTCGCCGCCGTCGTAAATATTCCAGGGCCGGCATTCGAGCGTTGCCGCATTTTTAGTCAGCACAGGCACGGTGCCGTCAACGGTCCAGTCCGGTTCTTCGGCCATGACCTTTCCAGCAAAGTGCTGTGCCACATTCATCTGCTCCAACGAGAGGATGTTGATGGCGAACGGCGCACCCTCCAGGTAGCGGGCGGCGCGGGACGTCCGTGTGAGCGTCACCTGGGCCAGCGGTGGATCCAGGGAGACGGCGGTGAAGGCGTTGACGGTGGCGCCGTGCGGGACGCCGTCGTCCGATCGGGTGGTGACCACTGTGACGCCGGTGGCGAAGGTCCCGAAGGCGCGGCGGAGTTCGCGGGTGTCAATAGGGGTCATGACTGTGAGTCCCGGGGTTCAGTCCTGCGGGTCGAGGATGAAGTTGTAGGTGACTTCCCGGCCGGCACCATCCGCTCGGTCGGTCGGCGCCAGGACAAGCTCGGGCTTGACCGCCGAGGCGATGTCATCGGCGACATGCTCGTCGCCGTCGAAGTAGAGCTGCGTGGTGATCAGCTGGTGCTCCGGCGCGGCGACCTTCAGATGGATGTGGGCCGGGCGCCAGGCATGCCAGCCGGCCGCGGCGATGAGCTGGCCGCAGGCTCCGTCCGTGGGGATCTGGTACGGGGCAGGCTGCATGGTGTTGATGTGGAAGTTGCCGTCCTGGTCCGCGACGACCGTTGCGCGGAGGTTCCATTCCGGAAGACCAGGAGCGAACTGGGAATAGAAGCCGAGGTCGTCGGCGTGCCAGATTTCGATCCTGGCGCCGGCGAGCGGCTGCCCGGCCACACTGGTGACCTGGCCCTGGAAGAGCAGTGGGGTGCCGGGTTCGTCGTCGCGCATGGGAAGGGTGGCCGGCGAGTTCTGCTCGGGCGCATCAGGCACGTAGTAGGGCCCCTCGATTGTGCCCTTGGAGCCGTGCCGGTTGGCGTTGGCGACTTCCTCCACCGAGTGCTCAACCCAGACATCGAGGAACAGCGGCCACTCCCCGTCTTCGCCGACCTTGATGAGCCACGCCTTGAGCGCGTTGTACTCGTCGTAGCTGACCTGTTCATCAAGCACGACGTCGTTGACGGCTTTGATGACCTTGCCTGCGAGCTGGCTGACGCGCTCCTGGCTGGTTGCCGCTGTGGAATGCTTGTTCTCCCGGAACCGGGCGGTGGCGCCTGCGCCTGAAGCGGCGGCGGTGGGCTGAGTTTCCGTCGTCATTATGACTCCCTTGTCTCTGAACGCTTGTCTCTGAACGTCTCAGCGATACTTCCGGCCCCTGCCCGGCTCAGCTCGCCATAGCCGCTGGTCCAAGTCAGAATGTGACTGGCGTCACATTTTGATGGTGGAACCAGCCTAGGCAGCTAATTGAGTGAAGTGAAATACCCATTTGGGACCCATTGAAAGCTTTTGGGTATGAATATCTTTCGGGCGGCCTCAGTCCTGGCGGTACATTGCCAGCTTGTCGGCGTCGATTTCGGCACCCACGCCCGGAACTTCGCGGACCCTGATCGCGCCGTCGACAATGTTCAGGGGATGGGCCAGCAGATCATCCTTCATGTCCAGGAAGTTGGAAAGTTCCCCGGCCCGCCGAGAGCTGGCCTCAAACGCCGCACCAAACGTGACGGTGGCCAGGCTTCCCACCTGCGTATCGATCTGGTTACCCATGGTGACGTCCACGCCCAATCCCTCGCAGAGCCCCAGAATCTGCTGCGCCCCCGTAAATCCGCTCCTTGCCGTCTTGATGCAGACGGCAGTGCTTCCGCCGGAGAGTAGCTCGCGGGACACATCGCCCAGGGTGGGCATGCTTTCGTCTCCGACGATGGGGATCCTGGCCTGCTGGACAAGCCTTCGGCGGCCCAAGGCTTCGCCCGCCTCGCAGGGCTCCTCGAGCATGGACAGGCCAAGGTCTTCGGTGCGGCGCAGCACTTCCATCGCTTCGTTGGCGCTCCAGCCGCGGTTGGCGTCCAGATAGATCTCCGTGTCCGGCCCCAGCCCTTCGCGAAGCACCCGGCACGCCTCGACATCCAGCTCCAGGGGCCGCCGGCCCGTCTTCAGCTTGAAGGTGTTGATGCCGTACACGCTGCGGACTTCCAGGGCCTCGTCCAGGAGTTGAGCTGCCGGTTTGAAACCCAGCATGTGCGAAACCCGCATGCTGTCCGTGAACCCGCCCAGCAGTTTGTGGACCGGAGTACCCAGGGAAATGCCGATGGCGTCCCACAGCGCAATGTCCAAGGCACCCTTGGCGGTGGGGTTGTGGACGGTCCGCCGAAGGACCAGCTGGATCTTTGACCGGTCCAGGGGGTCCAAACCGATCAGCTGCGGTGCGAAAACCTTGGTCACCACGGAGATGATGGAATCCTGGGTCTCCCCGTAGGTATACGGCCTGGGCGGGGTGTCGGCAACGCCAACGATCCCGGTATCGGTGTGCACGCGGATCAGGACATGCTCCGCAGTGCTCACCTCGCCGCTGGCGAACTTCAGCGGGCGTGTGTATGGGATGGCGTAAGGAATGGCCTCAATGCTCGCGATCTTCATGGGTTGAGTCCTTTGTTCGCGGGGCTGCCGGGTGCGATGTTGGGCAGGGTATCGAAGAGGGCGAGGAAATTATCGATCAGCGGGGTCCGGTTATTCCGGTTCCAGGCCACGGCCAGGTCTACCGGCGGAGGATTCCGCAAGGGTCGGAAGACAACGCCCTGGAACGTGAACATCCGTGATGTCATGGGAACCAGGGCAATGCCCATTCCGGCCGCCACGAGCGAGAGCAGGGTCGAGGTCTCTTTCGCTTCCTGGACCATCCGCGGTTGGAAACCCGCCTGCCGGCAGGCATCCATGAAGATGGTGTTCACGGACGAATGCGCCGGATAGCCCATGAAATCCTGGTCCGCGAGCTCCTTTATGTCCAGGACGCCCTTTTCCGCGAGCTCGGAATCGGCCGGCAGAGCAGCCACCAACTGGTCCTGCTCAAGGAACTTCAGCTCCACTTCGGTAGAGCGGACCGGCGGCCGCAGCAGGGCGACGTCGAGGCGTCCGTCCTCAAGTGCCTCCTCCATCTGCGGGGTCAGCATTTCACCCTGCACCGTGATTCGAAGTCCGGGATGGCTGCGGCGCGCCGCCTGCACGATGAGCGGCATCAGCCGGTAGGTGGCAGTGCCGGTGAAGCCGGTGCGGATGACGCCGGTGGCACCCGCGCCCACCTGGGCGACGTCGGACTCCAGGGCCTCCAGTTCTTCCACGAGCCGCCGTCCGCGCTCCAACAGGAGCTGGCCGGCGGGCGTCAGGTCAACTTTCCGAGTAGTCCGCACGAAAAGGAGCGTCCCGAGTTGTTCCTCGAGCTGACGGATCTGCTGGGACAGAGGGGGCTGGGCCATGTGCAGCCGCTGTGCTGCCCGGCCGAAATGCCGCTCCTCGGCAACAGCGATGAAGTACCTGAGATGACGCGTCTCCATTGAAGCCCCCCACCAGTCCGACGCAGGCAGAATGCTCCGTCCCAAACAGATTAGGCCTGGGGATTAGTAAACAGAAGTACTCATTTTCATGAGAATGAGACGTTGAGGATATGAATCCAGTCTGCCGGCGCCAGCCATCACCTGCGCGGCAACCACCGGCGTCGGGCAGCAGGCCATCCCTGGATGCGAGGATGGATTCATGGCTAGCTTTGAAGACACGAGTTCCGAATCGAATGTTCTGCCCACGCCGTCGTTGGTGATCGATGAGGTCAGGCTCGATCGGAACATCGCCGCCATGGCCGATTTTGCCGCCAGGTCGGGTCTTTCGCTGCGTCCCCATGTGAAAACCCACAAGTCCATTGAGATTGCGCGCCGGCAGGTCGCAGCGGGTGCCACTGGCATCACGGTGGCGACCATCTCCGAGGCCGAGGTTTTCGCCGCGGCCGGCTTCACGGACATTTTCATCGCCTATCCGCTGTGGCTGGATGCGGACAAAGCCGCCCGCCTGCGGCGGCTCCTCGCAACGACCCTGGACGCAGCTTCCACCCCGCTGCTGATTGGTGTTGATTCCATCGACGGTGCAGCACAGTTGGCGAAGGCGGCAGCCGGGCTTCTGGACCGGGTGGCCGTGCTGGTCGAAGTGGATTCGGGGCACCACCGCAGCGGCGTTCCCGCCGGGCAAGCAGGAGTAATAGCATCAGCCGCGCGGCAGGCCGGCCTCGACGTCGCAGGAGTCTTCACCTTTCCCGGGCACAGTTATTCACCGGAGGGCCGCCGCGCGGCCTCCATCGACGAGGGCCGCGAGCTTGCCGCCGCCGTCGCTGCCCTGGCGGGCGTTGGCGTGAGTGCACGCATCGTCAGCGGTGGATCGACCCCTTCAGTGGAGTTTGCAGACACCGAGGTGCTCACGGAGCTGCGGCCCGGTGTGTACGTGTTCCGGGACGCGCAGCAGTGGGAACTGGGCATGTCCAGCCCGAGTGACATCGCACTGTCCGTGCGTGCCACCGTTGTCTCCAACCGCAACGGCCACCTCATTGCCGACGCCGGCAGCAAGGTACTCGGATCGGACCGGGGCGCCTTCTCCACCGGATTCGGACGCCTGCTCGACCACCCTGACGCCCGGATCACCGCACTATCCGAGCACCACGCAACGATCAGCGGCGTCGACCTGCTCCCTGGCACCCAGATCGACGTGGTCCCGAACCACGTGTGCATCGCGGTGAACCTGGCAGACGAATATGTGGTTCTGCGGGAGGGCTCCGTTGTGGATCGCTGGCCGGTCGATGCCCGCGGCGCGAACAGCTAGGCCGTGGCGTAAGCAAAAGCAGGGGATGACGCCTCCTGAGTAGCTGCCGGCTGCCCGAGGGTTGACCAGCGATGTCCCGCGCACAAGACTGCCAGCCATGAGCGATCATCGCAGCCTTCCCGAACCAGCTCCGTTCACCGCCGATGACTTCGCCGAGCGGTTGCGGCGGGCAGCCCGATCCGCCCAGGATGCCGGGCTCGATGGCATCCTGGTGACTCCCGGACCGGATCTGCTGTACCTCACCGGGTATGCGCCCGTGGCCATCACTGAACGCATCACCATGCTCGTGATCCCCGTCGACGCTGAGCCCGCCATGATCGTGCCGCGGCTCGAGCGGCCCGACGCGGAAGCGGCCACCGGTGCCTCGATTCTGCGGATCTCCGACTGGACCGACGGGAGCGACCCGTACAGGGAATCCGCGGCGCTGATGGACACCACCGGACGCTATGCCATTTCCGACTCGGCCTGGGCCATGCACCTCCTTGGCCTGCAGGACCGCCTGCCGAAGTCCTCCTATGTCTCGATGACCACAGCCTTGCCGATGCTGCGGGCGATCAAGGATGCGGACGAGGTTGAGCGGCTGGCAGCGGCCGGCGCGGCCGCGGACCAGGCGTACGAGGAGATCGTCACCATGCGGTTCGCTGGGCGCAGCGAGACCGACGTCGGCGCTGATCTCGCCGACCTGCTGCGCCAATTCGGGCATTCGCAGGTGGACTTCACCGTCGTCGGCTCGGGCCCGAACGGCGCCAACCCGCATCACGAGATCGGCCCGCGGATCATCGAGGACGGCGACATGGTGGTGCTCGACTTCGGTGGCCTCAAGGACGGCTACGGCTCAGATACGACGCGGACCGTGCACGTTGGCGAACCCACCGCCGAGGAGCGCGAGGTTCACGACGTCGTCCGGCACGCGCAGCAGGCCGGGTTCGAGGCTGTGCGGCCCGGCGTCCAGTGCCAGGAGATCGACCGTGTGGCCCGGGCGGTGATCACGGAAGCCGGCTACGGCGAGAACTTCATTCACCGCGTCGGGCACGGAATCGGGCTGACCACCCACGAACCGCCGTACATGGTGGAGGGCGAAACCCAGATCCTCCATCCCGGCATGTGCTTCTCGATCGAACCCGGAATCTATTTGCCGGGCAGGTTCGGCGTTCGGATCGAGGACATTGTGACGGTGGTGCCCGACGGCGGACGCCGGCTCAATCAGACCCCGCACGAGATGCGGATCGTCAGCTAGTTAAGGCATGAACACGCTCGAGCCCGATGCGGCTCTCATCCAGCTGACAGGCTGACCACCGGCGAGACCTGCGGCTGCACTCCCGAGGAGCGAGAGACCCCGTCGGTGTGAGGACTAGTGCAGGCCCACAAAATGCGCGGGCGGAGGGCAGCATGATGGATTGCTCGTTGATCATCGGTGAGCCGCGGTGTTGCCGGCTGGGCAAATCGCCCCAAGCCATGAGAAGGACATTCGGGGTCACCCGAATCGTCACAGCCGCGCCGGGTTGCCGGGAATGAGCGAGCCTGCCGCATCACCGCCAAGTTTCGATCCGGCCGTCGTCATTCGTTCCAGGGCGTACATCTCTGCGCTCGGGCTGGCTGCGGTCTTGGGTGTTCCCATCTCGGTCATTGCGTACGGTTTTCTCGCTTTGGTCGCGGTGGTCCAGCAATACGTCTTCGTCGGCCTGCCGGAACAAGTCCTCGGGGGTCCCGTTCCTGCCTGGTGGCCGGTTCCGTGGTTGGTGCTGTGCGGGCTGTTGACGGCGTTGACCATCCGGTATCTGCCGGGAACCGCGGGCCACTCACCGGCTTTCGGATTCAAGACGGGCGGGCCTCCGCCCAGCGGCCGGGAGCTTGTGGGCATCGTCCTTGCGGCGCTGACCACGCTCAGCCTGGGCGCGGTGCTCGGGCCCGAAGGACCGCTGATCGCGATCGGTGCCGGCCTCGGGGCGTTGGCCGTGCACTTGGTGAAGAAGGACGCTCCACCGATGGCGCTGACGATCATGGCGTCGGCTGGTAGTTTCGCGGCGATCAGTACCCTGCTCGGATCCCCCGTGCTCGGTGCATTCCTGATCATGGAGGCCGCCGGGATCGGGGGAATGACGCTGAGCCTGGTGGCCCTGCCCGGACTGCTCGCTTCCGGCGTCGGGGCATTGGTGTTCGTCGGCTTGGACAGCTGGAGTGGGCTGGGCAGCTTCTCGCTGGCGCTGCCCGTGGTCCCGCCGGCGGTTCCGCCGACAGTGGCCACGTTGGGCTGGGCGGTGGTCATGGGTGCGGCCGGCGCACTGTTGGGATGGTTGATCCGATGGCTCTCGCTGTCGCTTCGTCCGGTCGTGCACCTCAACCGGATGTTGGTGACGTCTGTGCTCGGCCTGCTAATCGGTCTCACTGCGATGGCTTACCAGTTGATCTCCGGGCAAAGCTACACGCAAGTGTTGTTCTCGGGGCAGGACGCGCTTCCGGAACTGGTCGAAAACGCCGCGGGCTACTCGCTTGCCGTGCTGGTCCTGCTGATCGTTTGTAAGGCCCTGGTCTACGGGCTCTCGCTCAGCGCATTCCGTGGCGGCCCGGTGTTCCCGTCATTGTTCATCGGTGCCGCGCTCGGTATTGCTGCGAGCGGATTGCCTGGCATGGATCTTGCGGCAGCGATCGGCATGGGCATGGGAGCCATGTGCGCCGCTATGCTGCGACTGCCGTTGACCTCCACACTGCTGGCCACGCTGCTGCTGGGAGCGGACGGCGTCGCCGTCACACCCCCGGTTGTGGTCGCTGTGGCGGTGGCCTTCGTGGTCACCAATGTGCTCCCGGCCCCGGGCCCGAAGGCGGCACCCGGCCCTGCTGGAAGCGTCCAGCAACCGGCTCCCGCAAGGTCCGCCCACGAAACCAACACCTCGAGCGCGGACCGTTCGACTGTTAGGGGCCGGCCGACCGCCTGGTTGTTCATCATTGGCTCGAGCCTGTTCGCCTTGGGCACGGTGCCGCCATACGCCGAGGCCGTGGGATTGCGCGCGGCCGCCGCAACTTTCTTCGTCGGATCGCTGTTCTTCACCTCTGCGGCGTTCCTGCAGTACCGCGAAGCCGTTGATGCACTCCCTCCCGTGGGGGCCGCGCGGCGCCATACGTTTTGGGTGTGGGCACCGCGGCATCCCGAATGGCTCGCTGGTGCAGTTCAACTCGCCGGCACACTGTGGTTCAACTGGAGTACGGGAAACGCACTGCAGGTCAATCTGAATGCGGAACTGACCGACCAACGGGTCTGGCGACCCGACGCCCTGGGTTCCGCCGCCTTCCTCGTCGCAAGCGGTGTCGCGTTGCGATACGCCGGCCGCGCCATGGCCGGCCGGCCAAGACCGAAGACGTGGAAGATCGCCGTGATCAACATGGCCGGCTCTGTTGCCTTCGGCGTCTCGGCTCTCGCGGCCTTCGTCATACCCTCGAGCGGCGATCTATGGAACGCCCACCTGTCCAACCTCGGCACACTCGTGGGAGCCCTGTGTTTCCTTACCGGCGCGCTGCTGATGCTGAGCCCGGAAGCCACCAACGACTCGGTTCCTGCCGCCCGGGGAACACCTCCGTAACCGCGCTTCAACATCTCTGAAGGAGCAATGATGTCAATAAATGACCAGTCAGCTAGTTAAAGAGGATCACTTTCCGCGGCCTCCCTCAGCCGCGTCTGCCCGTACAGAGCGGTCCACGCTTGGAAACCGCCGATCAGATCGGTCGCGCGGGCCAGCCCCAGCCGCTGCAGGGTGTGTGCAGCGAGGCTGGAACTATAGCCCTCATTGCAGACCACCACGATCCGCCGGGCTGGATCTCCGGCGGACGGCAGGCGGTGGGCGCTGGAGGGATCGAGCCGCCACTCGAGAACGTTTCGGTCGATGACGACTGCTCCCGGAAGCGCACCGTCACGTTCCCGCTGATCGACCGGACGCGTGTCAACAACAAGGGCGCCGGCTGCCATCTCCCGCTCAAGCTCCGAAGCAGAAACACGCTCGAGCCCGATGCGGCTCTCAACCAGCAATTGGTCGATCGTAAGCGTCCCGGGAGAATCGCTGGCACCTGACGTGCACTGGCGGGCCGCGGCGTCGTCGTCGGAGATCTGACCCTGCTCCACGTTTTCCTCGCTCTGTCCGCTGGTCGGTCGTTCCACTATAGGTCTGATTCCAGGGCGGACAGCAGGCGGGCTGCTGAGTCTCTAGGTAAACACAGCAAAAGAGAAAGGCCCCGGTTCCCTTGATTTACAAGGGAAACCGGGGCCTTTCTCATACGCGGTGACGGTGGGATTTGAACCCACGTTGGCTTTCACCAAACAACATTTCGAGTGTTGCACCTTCGGCCGCTCGGACACGTCACCAACGCGTCAACCTTACCGGGTCAGAGGCCTGAGACCCAAAACGTCCCGTTCACTGCCGATTAGGCAGTTCCCGCGCACGGCGCCGAGCCCAAACTACAGGTCGACGACGTCGTTCTTGCCGATGTCCGGAGTCTTCCCGGTCACCGCGCTTCTGCCGATCTTGAAGATGCTGGCGACCTTTGGTTCGTCGAGCACCCAGTATTCGGCGGTGTGGGTGTCGACCTTGATCAGGGCGATCGTCGGATCGTTGCGGCCCTGCTCGAACCAGGCGGCCGCCGAGGCCTTCCAAAGTTCCTGAATCTTCTCCGGGTCCTTGGAAATCTCCGCCCGCCCGCTGATCGAGAGGTAGCCCTTTTTATCCGCCACTGAAACGTTGACGTTCGGGTTGGCTCGGATCTCATCGGCCTTCGGCGACGGGTCCTGGGTGAAGAACCACAGATTGCCGTCTGAATCGACCTCCTGCAGCTCCAACGGCCGGCTGACTAGATTCCCCGAGAGGTCCAGTGTGGTGAGGTTCCCGATCTTCGCGTGCTCCAGAATGCTGACGACGCGGTCAACACCTTCCTGATGCTCTGAACTCATGCCGGCTCCTAGCTGCTGCTGTTTCACGGACAAAAAGCAAGCCTACTTACTGGTCGGCTGTCAGGGAACCGCCGGGCATCCGCCGTGCACCGAAAAACTCCCGGAGCAGAGCCCCGGACTCCGCTTCCCGGACGCCGGGAAACACCTCTACCCAGTGGTTCAGCCGGGGCTCACGCAGAATCTCGAACACCGATCCCGATGCGCCGGCCTTTTCGTCCCAAGCCCCGAACACCACCCGCGGGATACGGGCCAGCACAATCGCACCCGCACACATGGCGCACGGCTCCAGCGTGACCACCAGGGTGCAGCCGGCCAGCCGCCATTCGCCGACGGCCGCCGCGGCGGCCCGGATGGCCACGACCTCGGCGTGCGCGGTGGGGTCGCCGGTGGCTTCACGCTCGTTGCGTCCCGTCCCCAAAATCCGCCCGTCAGGGCCCACAACGACGGCGCCAATCGGCACGTCCGCCGTCGTCAGCGCGCTCCGCGCCTCATCCAGGGCGAGTCCCATCCAGGCTTCGTGCGCAGAGGTGAGGGATTCCATACCGCTATGGTCCCTTATTTCCCCCTGCGCCCCGCAATTTCCGCCCGGGTTGGGAAAGCCTCGATGGTAGTTTGGATTCATGCGCGTACAAGTAGTGGATCATCCCCTCGTAGCCCACAAACTGACCGTTCTCCGGGACAAGGACACCCCTTCCCCGGTCTTCCGTCAGCTCACCGAAGAACTCGTGACCCTACTGGCGTACGAGGCCACCCGCAACGTCCGGGTAGAGGCCGTCAACATCGAAACGCCGGTCACCGCGGCCGTCGGAACCGGGCTCGTTAAGCCCACTCCGCTCGTGGTCCCGATTCTCCGTGCCGGGCTCGGCATGCTGGAAGGCATGACCCGGCTGGTTCCGACCGCAGAGGTTGGCTTCCTTGGTATGGCCCGCAACGAGGAAACGCTGGAGGCCATTACTTACGCCGAACGCCTTCCGGATGACCTGACCGGACGTCAGGTCTTCGTCCTGGACCCCATGCTCGCTACCGGAGGCACCCTTCGCGAGGCGATCAAGTTCCTGTTCAAGCGCGGCGCCGCGGAGATCGTGTGCATCTGCCTGCTGGGCGCCCCGGAGGGGCTGAGCGTCCTCCAGGAAGAGCTGGCCGACGCGAACGTCACCATCGTCCTGGCTTCCATCGATGAGCGGCTGGATGAGAACGCCTATATCGTGCCCGGCTTGGGGGATGCTGGGGATCGGCTCTACGGGGTCGTCAACTAGTCCTTCAGGCCACCAAAGCGGGCCGGTCTGTCTCAATATGTGGACAACACCCAATCGCTTGACTTCCAGCGGTTCATAAGTGTGCTTATGAGCCGCTGTGTTGTTTAACCACCCAGGGGAGAGCCAATCCCTTGTGAAACCGCCATTTTTTGGCGGTAGCCCAGGTTTGGAAATCACGCCACCCGGAGTGCGTATACGTGAGTTCAGTCACAAACCCACGTATGAAGTCCACTATTTGAGACATGCCCGACTTTGTTACTTGTGCGTATCTCTTTGTTACATGCAATAATCCGTAACGTGAACATCCACACGACAGCATGTGTCGCAGATCTACTTTCCGGCAGCCATGCCGGCAGGAAGAACTGCTGTCGTCAAATGCCAGCTTAGGGACAACACCCCCATCCCCAGGCAACACAAAAGCCCAACGAAGGGCACAACCCCTGCGCCATCTCGACCGGGCACACCCCCTGCAAAGTGCCGTGATGACGGCAATTCACCATGAGGTCCCAAAATGTCAGTAGCATCCGGGTACGTCCACATCTCCCTTCGCAATGCTCAGAACCGTTCGGCAGGAATGCCCCGTCAAATGGCGGCCGGATTCCCCCGCCCGTTCGGTGTCCCGGGTGCCGCCCAGCAGTTCCCCGGCCAGGTCATTCCCACCGGCATGCCGTTGCGTTCGGCCTCGCCTGAAGGGCTGCCAATGACAGCTCCCACTCCCGTCGTCGCGTCCTCCGGGTCAACCGGGGCTTCCGGCGCGCAGCCCGCGTCCAACGACACCGTTGCCCGCGGCTTTGTGATCTACGTCGGACTCGACGAGGACACCGCTGCCGCCAGCGGCACCACGCTGACCAAGCTGGCGCAGGAAATCAGGGCCCACGTCCAGACACTCGTTCCCGGCGCGCAGAGCCATGCCGCCGTGGCACTGGCGCCGACGGACGCGCCCGGCTCGGACATCGACGTCGTTCGCCAGGCCCTGGGTGACCCGACGGTGAACCGCCGCCTGCGCCAGGAGCCGGTGGCTGCGCCCGTGCAGCCGAGCGCTCCCCGGCCCTCCGGTGTGCTGATCGATCTCTCCCGGCGCGAAGTCCACCTCGACGGTGAAACCCTGAACCTCACGTTCAAGGAGTTCGAGCTGCTGAACTACCTGGTGGAGAACGCCTCCCGCACAGTGGGCCGCGAAGAGCTGCTCTCTGGCCTGTGGCGAAATGCGGAGGAAATGCCCAACGAGCGGACCATCGACGTCCACATCCGCCGCCTGCGCTCCAAGCTTGGACGCCTGGCCAACACGGTCCGGACGGTGCGCGGCCAGGGCTACCGCTTCTACGAACACCCCGAGGTCGTCGTCTGGGCGGCACCGGAATACAGCATCTAGGCCCACGGCGGGGAGCCCGCCGATAGACTTGGCCCATGAGCGGCCACCACGTGAAGAAACTAATGCTGCTGAGGCATGCCAAGGCAGACTGGCCGCGCGAGGTCACCCTGGACCACGAACGACCGCTGTCCGGGCGCGGACACCGCGATGCGCCGCAGGCCGGGATCTGGATGCGGGAGCACGACGCCGTTCCGGACTTCATTCTCTGCTCCTCCGCGCTGCGCACCAGGCAGACCTGTACCTGGGTGTGTGACGAGCTGGGGGAGAAGGCACCCACGGCGAAACTGGAGGACCGGCTGTACGACGCCTCCGCCGGGTCTATCCTCACGGTCATTAACCACATGCCGGAAACCGTCACGAGCCTGCTGGTGATCGCGCACATGCCCGGCGTCCAGGACCTCGCGATGCGGCTGGCATCGGTCTCCTCCGACGAGGATGCGGTGATGGACATGGCAACCCGCTATCCGACCTCCGGGCTGACAGTTATGGACGTGGAAATCCCCTGGGCCGAGCTGGATGGCCGGGACGCAAAGATCACCCACTTCGTGGTTCCCCGCGGTTAGCTGGTCCCGGGCAGCAGCCTAAAGCCCGTATTTCTCCAGCAGGCGCAGCCAGACCTCGCTGATGGTGGGGTAGGCCGGAACCGCGTGCCAGAGTCGGTCCAGCGGGACCTGTCCGGTAACCGCAATGGTGGCCGCATGCAGCAGCTCGGCGACACCCGGGCCGGCGAACGTGAACCCCACCGGGATGCGCCGGTCGTCATCCACCACCATCTGCGCCCAGCCGGAATATCCGTCCGCGAACAGGGAGGACCCTGCGACGCTGATGGGCAGGGACGTCTCGGAGATCCGGATCCCGCGCTCCCGTGCCTGTTCCGGCAGCAGGCCCACCATCGCGATTTCGGGGTCCGTAAAAACGACCTGCGGAACGGCTGTATGGTCCGCGGTGGCTGCGTAGCGGCTCCACGGCGGGGGAGGCCCGAAGCCGATCTCTCCCCTGGCCCGGGCTGCGATCGCTGCGCCGGCTGCCCGGGCTTCGTACTTGCCCTGATGGGTGAGCAGGACCTTTCCGGCTGCGTCACCGATGGCGTAAAGCCAGTTGCCCGCTCCTGTAACCAGACCGCTGTCGTCGGTCTCCAGCCCCGCCGGGTCCAGCCCCACGTTCTCCAGGCCCAGGCCATTCAGTGCGCGCCGCCGGCCGGTCGCCACCAGCAGCTTGTCACCGTACAGGAATCCGCCGCCGGGCAGGGCCAGCACGACGGCGCCGGATTCGTCCTGGAAGACCCGTTCGGCCGACGTATCGGTGTAAATCTTCACCCCGTCGGCGCGCAGGGCCTTGGCCACAAGGTCTGCGGCCGGGCGCGGGAACAGTTCCAGCAGGCTGTGGCGCACCACGAGCGAGACCTCGGATCCCAGCCGGGCATACGCCTGCGCCAGCTCGGTTCCGGCCACACCGCCGCCCAGGACCAGCAGCCGGCCGGGCACCTCGGAGGATGAGGTCGCGTCCGCCGTGCCCCAGAAACTGATATCTGACAGTCCGTCGAGTGGCGGTGTCACGGGCTTGGAGCCTGTGGCCAGCACGACGGCGTGCCGGGCGCTGATGGAGGCGGCGGTGCCGGCGTCGTCGGTAATCTCAACGGTTCGTTCCGCGCTGATCCGGGCGCGGCCGCGGACCAGGCCGATGCCGGTGTTCTCTACCCATTTGACCTGCCCGGCGTCGTCCCAGTGGGAGGTAAAGGAGTCCCTGCGCTGGAAAACCGCTGGAACATCGAGGGTGCCCCTGACCGCTTCGCGTGTGCCGGCCACAGCCTTGGCCTCGGCCAGTACGGAACCCGGACGCAGAAGCGCCTTCGATGGCATGCAGGCCCAGTAAGAGCATTCCCCGCCAAGCAGCCCCGACTCCACCAGGACAGCCTCAAGACCTAATTCCACTACGCGGCCGGCGGCGTTCTCGCCCGCGGCTCCGCCCCCAATGACTACAACGTCTGTCTCCAAGGATTCAGCCATGCGACCGAGCCTTCCATCTGCGCCCGCCCGCGACAAGTGGCGGGCGAAGGCGGAGGACATGGCACCGAAACGAAAAAACCCGGTCCGACCGCATTTCTGCTGGTCGAACCGGGTTTCAGTGGTGCGCGCGAAGGGATTCGAACCCCCAACCTTCTGATCCGTAGTCAGATGCTCTATCCGTTGAGCTACGCACGCATTTTGGAATATCCTTGGATTCTTCGCTTTTCAGCGCTTCTTTCAAGTTCATCCGTGGCTGTTTGGCCGTAGATAACTATAGCGGGGTTCCAGGGAGAACGCCAATCGGGTTCTGTGACGCTTGCGGACTAGACCGGTCTATATGACCTTCGTCACACAAAAGGGTCCTGGGAGATGAAATCTCCCTGAAATCTAGGGAACAAGGGAGGCCTGCGCCACATAGGTAGTATCTTTCCGCTCCAGAACTACCGGGATGGCCAAATAGCATCAAAAAACACCACTGACCCAACGAAGGGAAGAGTCATGGGCGATGACGCGCGTCAGCTAGTTCTCGATGAGAGCGGCAACGCTGCTCCTGGCCAATCGCAGGACAGCACGATCAAGGGGACCTCCAGCGAGGCACCCACTACCCACCCGGCCCTGCTTGCCTGGGTGCAGCAGGTGGCCGAGCTGACGCAGCCCGCCGCGGTCTATTGGGTTAACGGTTCGGAAGACGAAAACACGGTGCTGACGGATGAACTGGTGGAAGCCGGCACCCTGATGCGGCTGAACCCGGAAACCTTCCCGAACTCCTTCGCGGCCTTCTCTGACCCCAAGGACGTTGCCCGCGTCGAGGAGCAGACCTTTATCTGCTCCGAGAAGAAGGAAGACGCCGGCTTCACCAATAACTGGATGGCCCCGGCCGAGATGCACGCCAAACTGGACGGGCTCTTCGCCGGTTCCATGCGCGGCCGCACCATGTACGTCATTCCGTTCGTGATGGGACACCTCGATGCCGAGGACCCGAAGTTCGGCGTGGAACTCACCGACAGCGCCTACGTGGTCGCGTCCATGCGCATCATGGCCAACATCGGCACCGATGTGCTGCGCAAGATGGAGGAGCTGGACGCGTTCTTCGTTCCGGCCCTGCACTCCGTTGGCGCTCCGCTGGCCGAAGGCGAAGCCGATGTGGCCTGGCCCTGCAATGAGGAAAAGTGGATTGTCCACTTCCCCGAGGACCGTTCCATTTTCTCCTACGGCTCCGGCTACGGCGGCAACGCCCTGCTCGGCAAGAAGTGCTACGCCCTGCGCATCGCCTCGGTCATGGCGCGCGATGAAGGCTGGCTCGCCGAGCACATGCTCATTCTCAAGCTGACCAGCCCGCAGAAGAAGGACTACTACGTCTCGGCGGCCTTCCCGTCAGCCTGCGGGAAGACCAACCTGGCCCTGCTCGATCCCACGGTCGAAGGCTGGAAGGTCGAAACCCTGGGCGACGACATCACCTGGATGCGGTTCGGCAAGGACGGCGAACTGCGGGCCACCAACCCGGAGGCCGGCCTGTTTGGCGTAGCCCCCGGCACCGGCTGGAGCACCAACCCCAACGCCATGCGCGCCATCGCCAAGGGCAACTCCATCTTCACCAACGTCGCCCTGACCGACGACGGCGGAGTCTGGTGGGAAGGCATGACTGACGAGGCGCCGGAGCACCTGATCGACTGGCGCGGCAACGAATGGACTCCCGACTCGGAGACCCCGGCCGCGCACCCGAACTCGCGCTTCTGCACCCCGATCGACCAGATCGACATGCTGGCCCAGGAGTACTACTCCCCGGAGGGCGTGCCGGTTTCGGCCATCCTCTTCGGCGGGCGCCGCAAGACCACCGTCCCCCTGGTCACCCAGGCCCGGGACTGGACCAGCGGCATCTTCATGGGCTCCACGCTGTCCTCGGAGACCACTGCTGCCGCCGCCGGCGCCGTAGGCGTTGTCCGCCGCGATCCGATGGCCATGCTGCCGTTTATGGGTTACGACGCCGGCGACTACCTCAAGCACTGGCTCACACTCAGCGGCGCCGCGAACCAGGACAAGCTGCCCGGCATTTTCCTGGTCAACTGGTTCCGGCGGACGGCCGACGGCGGGTTCGCCTGGCCCGGCTTCGGAGACAACTCACGCGTGCTGAAATGGGTCATCGAACGCCTCGAAGGAACCGCTGACGCAGTGGAAACCCCGATCGGCTACGTGCCGACCGGCGACTCGATCGACCTCACCGGGCTGGACATGACCCCGGCCGACGTCGAAGCCGCAGTGCGCGTCGACCCGGCCGAATGGGAAACCGAGCTGGCCGGGATCGACGAGTGGTACGCCCGTTTCGGCGCCTCGCTGCCCGAGGAACTCTCGGCGAAGCTGGCCGAGCTCAAGGAGCGCTTCGCCGCAGCGAAGTAAAGCCTGGCTCGAAGACCAAAAGGGAGGATCCCGCACCTGGTGCGGGATCCTCCCTTTTGGTTACAGCGACTCCTGGCTGGACTAATCTGCCCGGCCAGGGCGCGGCAGGCTAGGACTCGGCGTCGTCGTCCGCTGTTTCTTCCGCTGCCCAGACGATCGGCTCCCCGGATTCCCAGATGGGGTCGTTGAACGTCCACGCGCCATCCTGCTGGGAGTAGGTCTGGATCGCGGAGATGCAGACGCCCTCGGAGTGCTCGGCCACCACATGGATGGCGTCGGTGCCTTCATCCGGCAGGGTGATGTCGGAGAAGACGGCTACGGCGCGGTTCTGGTCCTTCTGATCCGCCAGCACGGTGTAGAGGTCATCGATCATGGCCTCGGCATCCAGCTCTTCGTCGCTCTCCTCGGGGGAGACGGCGACCATGCGCAACTCGCCGTCGTTCTGCACCACCAGGGCGGCGGGCAGGAATGCCCCCTGCGCCTCGAGCTGTTCCTGCGTGACACCGAGGGCGGTGCCCAACAGCGAGTTCAGGTCATCCTGTACCTGGGCGGAGGGTTCTCCGCCGGCCAGTTCTACATCAGCCATGAGCTCATTTCCTAACTAGTTCAAGGACACGGTCGCGGACCTGCTCCATGGTGGAGAGGTCCTCTGCCTCGGCATTCAGCCGGAGGAAGGGTTCGGTATTGGACGCGCGGAGGTTGAACCACCACGCTCCGTCATCTGAAGTGAAAGTCAATCCGTCCAGGGTGTCGATGGTGACGCCGGGCCGGTCGAACTCAGCGCTGACCCGGTCCACTGCGGCCTGCACGTCGTCGAGCTTTGAATTGATCTCGCCCGAGGAGAAGTACGGCTCGTATTCGCGGGCCAGGTCCGAGAGCGGCAGCTCCTGTTCGCCGAGGGCGGCCAGGACGTGCATGGCCGCCAGCATGCCGGTGTCAGCGTTGTAGAAGTCACGGAAGTAGTAGTGCGCGGAGTGCTCGCCGCCGAAGACCGCTTCCTCGGAGGCCATCAGGGCCTTGATGAAGGAGTGCCCCACGCGGGTGCGGACGGCACGGCCGCCCGCGGCTTCAACCAGTTCCGGCACGGCGCGGGAGGTGATCAGGTTGTGGATGATGACCGGCACGTCCTCGCCGGCAGCCTTCGCACGGGCTATCTCGCGCCGGGCAACCAGGGCGGTGATCGCCGAGGGGCTCACCGGGGCACCGAGTTCGTCAATGACGAAGCAGCGGTCTGCATCGCCATCGAAGGCCAGGCCAAGGTCCGCGCCGTGCTCGACGACGGCGGCCTGCAGGTCGCGGAGGTTCTCCGGTTCCAGCGGGTTGGCCGGGTGGTTCGGGAAGGACCCGTCCAGTTCGAAGTACAGCGGCACGATGTCCAGGGGAAGGCCCGGCAGGAGTGAGTCGCCGAGGACAGCGGGCGTCGTGAGGCCGGCCATGCCGTTGCCGGCGTCGACCACTACCTTCAGCGGCCGGATCCCGCCGAGGTCCACCAGCTCCCGCAGGTAAGCGGCATAGTCGCCGAGGACGTCCTTGACGCTGATCTGGCCGGGGTTCTCGACTGAGGGGATCACGCCGTCGTTGAGGTAGCGCTCGGCAGCCTTCTGGATTTCCTTCAAGCCGGTCTCGGAAGAGATCGGAACAGCGCCGGCCTTGGACATTTTGATGCCGTTGTACTGGGCCGGGTTGTGGCTCGCGGTGAAGGTGACGCCGGCAGCGTTGAGCGAACCGCAGGCGTAGTAAAGCTCATCGGTGGAGATCAGGTCCAGGAGCAGCACGAACGCGCCGCGGGCCGTGGCGCCGGACGCGAAGTCCTTGATGAACTCCGGGGAGGACTGGCGCATGTCGCCGCCGACCACGATGGTTTCACCGGAAAGCTCCAGCACATCGACGAAGGCAGCGCCGACAGCCTTCACGATCTGCGGAGTGATGGTCTCGCCTACCACGCCCCGGACATCGTAGGCCTTGAAGGAGGCAGAAAGATCAAATGCAGTAGTCACGCCTTGCAGTCTATAGGGGCGCGCCGTCCAGCCCGGCAAACGGGCGGCCGCCGGTTGTGCACGGGCGGTTTTTTCCACAACAGTCCGGCAGGGGGCACCGAGGTGTCGGCGGAGGCTGGAATAGTGGAAACCATGGAACCCGTATCCGTATCGAACGTCCAGCCTTCAGCGACGACTCCCGGCCAGGCCGGGGACCCCGCTCTGCGGGCGGAGGCCACCGCCCTGCTGCGCGCCCTGGTGGGCCGGGAAGACGCAGAGTTTCACGAGGGACAGTACGAGGCGATTGAGGCCCTGGTTCGGGGCGGGCGCCGGGCCCTGGTGGTCCAGCGCACCGGCTGGGGCAAGTCCGCGGTCTACTTTGTTGCCAGCCTGCTGCTGCGTGCCCGCGGTGCCGGACCGACGCTGATCGTCTCGCCGCTGCTGGCGCTGATGCGCGACCAGGTCGCTGCCGCGGCCCGCGCCGGTGTCCGCGCGGCGGCCATCAACTCGGCCAACCAGCTGGAGTGGCAGGACATCTCCGCCCGGCTGGAAGCGGACGACGTCGACGTCCTCCTGGGCTCCCCGGAACGGCTGAACA
>NZ_DALZXY010000009.1:0-31146 GCF_031988865.1 Arthrobacter sp. | reverse complement strand
TGAGAATCATCTCCCCGAACTCATCCGCCGCTCCGGTTTGCTGGTGATTGACGAAGCCCACTGCATTTCCGACTGGGGACACGACTTCCGGCCCGACTACCGGCGGATCCGGCACCTGATCGAGCAGCTGCCCGCCAGCGTCCCGGTCCTGGCCACCACCGCCACGGCCAACTCCCGCGTGGTGAAGGATGTCGAGGAGCAACTGGCGGCCGGCGGCGAAGATGTCTTTACCATCCGTGGGGCGCTGGCCCGGGATTCGCTGCGGCTGGGTGTGCTCCGGCTGCCCAACCCGCGCAGCCGGCTGGCCTGGCTGCTGACCCATCTGGAGGAGCTGCCGGGCAGCGGCATCATCTACACCCTGACCGTCTCCGCGGCCGAGGACACAGCCCGCCTGCTGCAGAAGGCCGGGCACCGGGTGCTCGCCTACACCGGCCGCACCGATCCGGCGGACCGCGAGCAGGCCGAAGCGGCGCTGAAGAACAACGAGGTTAAGGCGCTGGTGGCCACCAGCGCACTTGGCATGGGGTTCGATAAGCCCGACCTGGGATTCGTGGTGCATCTCGGGGCGCCGTCCTCGCCCGTGGCGTACTACCAGCAGGTAGGCCGTGCCGGCCGCGGCACCCCCAACGCCGACGTCCTGCTGCTGCCCGGCTCCGAGGACCGGGATATCTGGGAATACTTCGCGACCTCCTCGATGCCGGCGGAAGGCCCGGCCAACGCCGTGCTGCGGGAACTGGCCGACGGCTCCGTGCTCTCCACCGGTGCGCTGGAAACCCTGGTGAACCTCAAACGCTCTCCGCTGGAACTGCTGCTGAAGGTCCTCGCGGTGGACGGAGCGGTGGAACGGGTCACCGGCGGCTGGCGCGGCACCGGACGGCCGTGGACCTATGACCGGGAACGCTACGAGCGGATCGCCGCCGCCCGGGTCAAGGAACAGCAGGCCATGCTGGATTACGAGAACACCAGCGGCTGCCGGATGGAATTCCTGTCCAAGCAGCTTGACGACCCGGCGGCAGCGCCCTGCGGACGATGCGATAACTGCGCCGGACGCTGGTACCCGGACGACGTCGCCGCCGAGGCCTCGGACAGCGCCGGCAAGGAGCTCAGCCGGGTGGGCGTGGATATCGATCCGCGCGGCATGTACCCCACCGGGATGGACCGCCTGGGAGTGCCGGTGAAAGGCAAGATCAAGCCCGAAGCCGCCATCTCCACGGGAAGGGCACTGGCCCGCCTGACAGACCTCGGCTGGGGCGGACGGCTGCGCGAAATCTTTGCGGCCGGGGCCGAGGATGTACCGGCGGACCAGCCGCTGCTGCAGGGCTGCGTCCAGGTCCTTGCCCAGTGGGGCTGGCAGGAACGCCCGGTGGCGATTGTCAGCGTGCCGAGCCGGTCCCGGCCTCAGCTGGTCGGGTCCCTGGCCCAGGGGCTCTCTGAACTGGGGCGGATTCCCTACCTCGGTGCCTTGGAACTCCCGCACGGCGGGCCCTCCGGCGGTCCCGGCGGTAACAGTGCGTTCCGGCTGGCTTCGGTGTGGGAGCAGTTTGCGGTGCCGGCCGGGGGAGCGGACTGGTTTGCCGCCAATCCCGGACCGGTGCTGCTGGTCGACGATTTCGCGGACAGCCGCTGGACCCTGACCGAAGCCGGACGTACGCTGCGGCTGGCCGGCGCCGAGTCGGTGCTGCCCTTTGTGCTGGCGCTGAAGGCGTAGGCAGCGGAAAGGCCTAAACAGCGGAGAATCCTGCTGGCGCTGATCCGCGTCTGAGTCAGACGCGCGCTGGATTCGATGCGGGCAGGGGCCGCAGCCGCAGCCCCTGCATACCGCCGTCGACCGCCAGTGACGTTCCGGCCGTGGAGCCGGAAAGCGGGCTGGCGAGATACGCGACGGCGCCGGCCACCTCATCCGCGGAGACCAGCCGGCCGTGAGGCTGGCGGGCGTTCAACGCTGCCCGCTCGGCAGCCGGATCCTCCGCCGAGTCCAGGAGCCGGCCGACCCAAGGGGTGTCCGCCGTGCCGGGATTAACCGCGTTGACCCGGATGCCTTCGCGCAGATGGTCGGCCGCCATCGCCAGCGACAGGGAAAGCACCGCACCCTTGGTGGCGCTGTACAGGGCCCGCTCCGGCAGGCCTGCCGTCGCCGCGATCGAGGATGTATTAACGATCGCCGCGGCAGAGGAACGCCGCAGCCAGGGCAGGGCAGCCCGCGAAACCCGGACGATGCCCAAGACGTTCACGTCCCAGACCCGGTTCCATTCCTCGTCACCGTTGGCCTCGACGGTGCCCTGAGCGCCGATCCCGGCGTTGTTGATCACCACGTCCAGGCCGCCGAAGGCCTCGGCAGCCCGTGCGACGGCGGCACGTACCGACGCGTCATCGCGGACATCGCAGGCCAGGCCCAGATGCGGGCTGCTGCCCGGGGCAGGGGGGTTGAGGTCAAGCACTGCCACCCGGGCGCCGAGCCCGGCCAACCGGTCGGCGATGGCCGCCCCGAGCCCGGAGGCTCCGCCCGTGACGATTGCCGCCAGGCCAGTCATTTCCCCGCTCATTACGCTTCTCCTGTCTGTGGGGCGGCACCCGGGGCGGCGTCGTAAAACTTCTGCCGCTGGGTTCCCAGCCCGTCGATTTCCAACTCTGCAATGTCACCTGCCGCCAGGTACGGGAAGCGTCCGGATAAGGCCACGCCTTCCGGTGTCCCGGTCAGGATGAGGTCGCCCGGTTCAAGCAGCATGTATTGGCTCAGGTGGTGGATCAGTACAGCCGGGCCGAAGAGCATGTCCGCTGTTTTGGAGTCCTGCCGCACCTCGCCGTTGACCCGGCTGCGAATCCCCAGTGCTCCCGGCTCCAGCTCGTCGGCCGGCACGAACCACGGGCCTACCGGGGTGGAAGCCGGCAGCGACTTTCCCTTGGTCCACTGTCCGGCCTCGCCCGGCAGCTGGTAGGTGCGCTCAGAGAGGTCATTTGCCACCACATACCCGGCGATCACCCCGGCCGCGTCGTCGGGAGAATCGAGGTACACGGCCTGTCGGCCGATCACGATGCCCAGCTCCACCTCCCAGTCGTATGTCACGGCGCCCGGCGGGATGGGAGCGGGATCATAGGGGCCGGCGATGGTATTGGCGGGCTTGAGAAATACCACCGGAATGCGCGGGGGTTCGGCGCCGGACTCCGCGGCGTGGGCAGCGTAGTTCATGCCGATGCAGATGATGGACCCGGGCCGGGCAATTGGCGCGCCGATCCGCAGCGCGTCCGTGCCGGAGAGTTCCGGCAGCGTGCCGGCGGCCAGCGCCCTGCGGGTGGCCGGCACTCCGCCCGAGGCCAGGAACGCGCCGTCGATATCCGGGGTCAGCGGGTCCAGGGCATACGCCCGTTCGATGCCTGCGGCGTCAGCCGCCAGGACAGCTGGCCGCTCGCTGCCAGCGGGACCTAACCGTACAAACTTCATTGCTGTGTCCTTGCCTCGTCGCCGCTGCGGAGCCCGTTCTAGGTGCCGTATTCCCTGGGCTCACCACGTCCGAACATCCGAGCTATCTGGGGTTCTGGGTCCAGAGTCTACGGGAAAATCAATGATTGACAACATAGACATCCGATGTTTACTGTCGGTGAAGCGTCAACCAGCCATCACCAAACACGGGAGAGCCGAACGTGAGCACCATTACCGCCGTCGAGACCAGCGACGTCCGCTTTCCGACTTCCACGGAGCTGGACGGATCCGACGCGATGAACCCCGATCCCGACTACTCCGCCGCGTACCTGGTAATCCGCACGGACAGCGCGGACGGACTGGAGGGCCACGGCTTCGTGTTCACCATCGGCCGTGGCAATGAGGTGGAGGCCGTTGCGATCCAGTCCCTGGCCGGGCATCTGCTGGGGAAGAACTGCGAGGACCTGCTCGCGGATATGGGCGGCACCTGGAAGATGATGGTGCACGATTCGCAGCTGCGCTGGCTCGGACCGGAAAAAGGCGTGATGCACATGGCCATCGGCGCGGTTGTTAATGCCCTGTGGGACCTCAAAGCGAAACGGGCGGGACTTCCCCTCTGGCAACTCCTGGCCCGGATGAGCCCCGAGGAAATCGTGGCCCTGGTGGACTTCCGCTACCTCAGCGATGCCCTGACCCCTGCGGAGGCACTGGAGATTCTGCACGGCGCTGCCCCGGGGCGGGCGGAGAGGGAAGCCGTGCTGCTCGCCGAGGGGTACCCCGGCTACACCACCACCCCGGGCTGGCTCGGCTACTCGGACGAACGGCTGGTCCGGCTGGCAAGGGAAGCGGTACTGGACGGCTTCGCGCAGATCAAACTCAAAGTCGGCGCCGACCTCGGCGACGACATCCGCCGGCTTCGGACAGCCCGGGAAACCGTAGGCCCAAACGTGCGGATTGCAGTGGATGCGAACCAGCGCTGGGACGTGGACACCGCCGTTGAATGGATCCGGCAGCTGGCACCCTTTGACCTTGCCTGGGTAGAGGAACCCACCAGCCCGGACGATGTTCTAGGCCACGCGGCCATTGCCCGGGCCATCGCACCCGTGAAGGTGGCCACCGGTGAACACGTGGCCAACCGGGTGGTCTTCAAACAGATGCTGCAGGCAGGGTCGCTGCAGGTCCTGCAGATTGACGCCGCCCGGGTGGCCGGAGTTAACGAGAACATCGCCATCCTGCTCCTGGCGGCGAAATTCGGGGTGCCGGTCTGCCCGCACGCCGGCGGGGTGGGCCTCTGCGAAGCCGTCCAGCACCTGTCCATGTTCGACTTTGTTGCGGTCTCCGGGGAAAAAGAAGACCGGGTCATCGAGTACGTTGACCACCTACATGAGCATTTTGTTACGCCCGTCGAGGTCCGCGAAGGCCGGTACTGGCCGCCGCTCGCACCGGGCGGCGGGTCCCAGATGCTCGCGGCGACGCTGCAAACGTACGCTTTTCCGGACGGACCGGCCTGGGCCGCCGGAATCGAACAGGAAATGGCGCACTGATATGGAACGCATCGCACTGCACACCCGGCTGAAACCGGGACGGGAAGCGGACTACGACGCCGTGCACGCCCGGATTCCGGAGAACCTGGACGCCGCCATGCGCGAGGCTGGTGTTTCCAGCTGGCGAATCTGGCGCAGTGGGCGTGATCTCTTCCACGTGGTGGAAGCTGACGATTACGCAGCCATGCGCCGTTTCCTCGCCTCCCATCCGGCCAACCTCCCTTGGCAGGCGCAGATGGCCGAACTGCTGGAAGTCCAGGACGATTACTCCGGCACCGACCGCGGCATTACCAAGGTCTGGGAACTGCCATGACCGGCGCCGGATTGGGTCCGCTTGGGTTAGGGGGCGCCGGGATCGGCAACCTGTACCGGGAAATGTCCGATGCCGAGGCAGCCGGAACGCTGCAGGCCGCCTGGGACGGCGGCAGCCGGTACTTCGATTCAGCGCCGCATTACGGGCTGGGTCTCTCCGAAGAGCGTCTGGGCCGGTTTCTGGCCGGCCGTCCGCGGGAGGACTTCGTGGTCTCCACCAAAGTGGGTCGGCTGCTGGTTGAAAACCCCCGGTTCGTCGAGGGGGAGTCCGACGACGAAGGGTTCGCGGTTCCGGCCCGGCTGATCCGTCAGTGGGATCCCAGCGAAGCAGGCATCCGCCGGTCCTTGGAAGAATCCCTTTCCCGGCTGGCCCTGGACCGGGCCAACATCCTCTACCTGCACGACCCCGATGCCTACGATCTGGCCTCTGGGATCGAACAGGGACTGCCGGTGCTGGAGAAGCTGCGTGCCGAGGGCACCGTTGACGCCATCGGCGTCGGCGCTAATTCGGCCGAAACCCTGCTGGCCTGCGTCGAGGCCGCGGACCTGGACTACATCATGCTGGCCGGCCGCTACACGCTCCTGGACCAGCCCGCCGCCCGGGCGCTGCTGCCCCGGTGCCTGGAGAAAGGCGTGCAGGTGGTGAACGTGGGAGTGTACAACTCCGGCATTCTGGCCCGGCCAAGGGTCCTGCCCGAGGCGCACTACAACTACGCACCCGCATCCGCGGACCTGCGGGCCAAGGCAGCGCGGATCGCCGCGGTCTGCGAACGCTTCGGCACTGACCTTCCCACGGCGGCGCTGCAGTTCAGCCTGCGGCACCCTGCCGTGACCGCCGTGGTGGCCGGGGCCTCCAGCGCCGCCCAGGCAGCGCAGAATGCCGCCCGGATGCAGGCACCGGTTCCCGAGGAGTTGTGGGCAGCGCTCACTGCGGAGGGGCTGATCCCGTATGAGTCCTGAGACCCACAGCCTGGAACCGGCCGAGACCGCCGCGCGCATCGACGCGCACCTGCATACGTGGGATCTCTCTGCCGGCGGCTACGGCTGGCTGGATGGCGCCGATCATGCCCTCCGCCGCAGCTTCCTGCCGGAGGAAGCCGAAGGTGTGCTCGAAGCTGCCGGGATCGATGGCGCTGTCCTAGTGCAGGCCGAGGACAGCGTTACCGACACCGGATATCTGCTCGACGCCGCGGCCCGGCATACGTTCGTGCGGGGAGTGGTCGGCTGGGTTCAGCTGGATACACCTGCCGCCGCGGCCGCACAGCTTGATGCCTGGACCGCACACCCTGCCTTCGTTGGCGTGCGGCACCTGATCCACGACGATCCGCGTTCCGGTTTCCTGCTGCTGCCCGCCGTGCGTACCTCGCTCTCCCTCGTCGCCGACGCCGGGCTCGCCTTCGATATCCCGGATGCTTTTCCCAACCACCTGGAACAGGTCCGGGACCTGGCCGCCGCACTGCCCGGGCTGAGAATCGTCGTCGACCATCTGGGTAAACCGCCGCGGGCCGCGGGAGCAAAGGCGCAAATCCGCTGGGAGGACCAGCTGAGGCAAGCCGCGGAACTCCCCAACGTCGCCGCCAAGGTTTCCGGACTGCGGACCCAAGGTGCCGCCTACACCGCCGAAGCACTGGCGCGGACCTGGGAGATTGCCCTGGACGCTTTTGGCCCGGACCGGCTGCTCTATGGCGGGGATTGGCCGGTCAGTGGTCCGGACCAGTACGGGGAAACGCAGGCCGTGATCGAGGAGCTGGCCGCCGACCTCCCTCCCGCGGAGCGGGCCGGGGTGATGGGCGGAAACGCAACAAGGATTTACCGGCTTCCGCCGGCGAACGCAGCGCGGGAAGCAGCTGACGAGATGAAAGCGGGCACCCATGAGTGAGTACCTTCTGGAAGTGCAGGGAGTCAGCAAAGCCTTTCCGGGCGTCCAGGCGCTGGACGGCATGCACCTGACCCTGCGGCACAACGAGGTCCTGGCCCTGGTGGGGGAGAACGGCGCGGGGAAGTCCACGCTCATGAAGCTGCTCTCCGGCATCGAGACGCCGGATACCGGGAGTTTCATGCTGAATGGTGAGCAGATCACCGTGACCAGCCCCCGTCATGCGCAGCAGCTGGGCATCAGCATCATCCATCAGGAATTTCACCTGATGCCGGACCTAACCGTGTCCCAGAACATTTTCATCGGACGGGAGCCGCGCACCGGTCCCTTCCTGAACGAGCGTGCCCTGAACCGGAAGGCGCAGGACCTCTTCGACCGGATCGGCATTGAGCTTGACCCGAGGCAGCCGGTCGGAGGGCTGACCGTCGCCCGCCAGCAAATGGTGGAGATTGCCAAAGCCCTCTCCTGGGACTCGGTCCGCGTCCTGATCATGGACGAGCCGACGGCGGCCCTGAACGATGCAGAGGTGGCAGCCCTGCACGGACTCATCCGCCAGTTCACGACCGCGGAAACCGGCGTCATCTACATCTCCCACCGGATGGACGAGCTTAAAGCGATTTCCGGGCGGATCACGGTTATCCGCGACGGCGAATACGTGGACACTGTGGATACCGCCGCCACCAGCATGAGGGAAGTTATCTCCCTGATGGTGGGACGCCAAGTGAAGACCGACCAGCGTCCCGCGGAAACCAGGGTCAGCGGAGAGCCGCTGCTCAGCGTCCGCGGGCTCAGTACCAAGACCCTGCTGGAGGACGTCAGCTTCGACCTGCACCCCGGCGAAATCCTGGGGTTCGCCGGGCTGATGGGAGCCGGACGCACCGAAGTTGCGCGGGCCGTCGTCGGCGCCGACCGGATCACCGCCGGAACCATTCACCTGCGCGGGCGCGCGGTGAAGATTCCGACGCCGGCGGCCGCCGCGGCGCTGGGCATCGGTTACCTTTCCGAGGACCGCAAGCATCTGGGCCTGATGCTCGAACGCAGCGTCGCCGAGAACATCGTGGTGACGTCGCTGCCCAAACTCAGCACGGCCGGGTTCGTGCGGCCGAAGGCCATCCGGGAGCAGGCCACGGCGTCCGTGCAGCAGCTGCGGATCAAAACCCCGGGAATCCGGCAGAGCGCCAAGAACCTCTCCGGCGGAAACCAGCAGAAGGTGGTGATCGCCAAGTGGCTCTTCCGCGACTGCGACATCCTCATTTTCGACGAACCGACCCGGGGGATCGACGTCGGCGCGAAGGACGAAATCTACGCCCTGCTGAACGAGCTCGCCGCAGAAGGGAAATCGATCATCATGATCTCCTCTGAACTGCCCGAGGTCCTGCGGATGTCCCACCGGATAGCGGTCATGAGCGAAGGCCGGATCACCGGTGTCCTCGAAAACTCCGCGGCAACGCAGGAAAACATCATGGAACTGGCCACACAAGGCAAAGGAGCCCCAGCAGCATGAGCACGGTAAATAAAGCCCCAGAGGCTCCTGCGGGCAGCTCGCAGCCGGGAGGCCCCGGACGATTCCGCAGCGCCCTGGCCGTCACCAGCCCGGGCCTGCGCGTCCGGTTCCAGACGTCCCTGCAGCAGCTGATGGCGTTCGGCTCCCTGATCGTCCTGGTTATCCTCTTCGGCATCCTGAACCCCCGGTTCCTGCAGCCCACCAACCTCTCGGACATCCTGCTCTCCACCGTGGTGATTGGGCTCCTGGCACTTGGTGCCACCTTTGTCATCGTCACCGGGGGTATCGATCTTTCCGTGGGTACGGGCATGAGCCTGTGCTCGGTGATGACCGGTGTGGTGCTGACCAACCTGGGGATGCCGCTGATCTTCGGCGTGCTCGGCGGGATCCTGGCAGGCGCCCTGATGGGAGCCGTCAACGGGTTCTTCGTCTCCTACCTGAAAATTCCGCCGTTCATCGCCACGCTGGCCATGATGATGGTGGCCCAGGGACTGGCCCTGGTGATCTCCGGAACCAAGCCGATCTACTTCAACGACACCCCCGGGTTCAGTGCCCTGGCGCTGGGCAAACCGATTCCCGGGCTGGTGGTGCCGAACGCGGTGTTCATCTTCTTCGCCGCCGCCGTCGTCGCCGGAATCCTGCTCAGCCGCACCCTGATCGGCCGGTACACGTTCTCCATCGGCAGCAATGAGGAAGCCACCGCCCTCTCGGGCATCAACGTGCGCAAGTGGAAGCTGCTCATCTACACGCTCGCCGGATCCTTCACCGGCCTCGCCGGCGTGATCATCGCGGCCCGGCTGAACTCGGCCCAGCCCGGGCAGGGGATGGGCTACGAACTCCAGGCCATCGCCGCGGTCGTCATCGGCGGAACGTCCCTGGTCGGAGGCAAAGGCTCGATCATCGGCACCGTCATCGGCGCGCTGATCATGTCGGTGATGACCAACGGCCTGCGGGTGATCTCGGTTCCGCAGGAATGGCAGAACGTCGCTATCGGCGTCGTCATCCTGATTGCCGTCTATTTGGACATGCTGCGCCGGAAGGAGAACACCACGTAATCCGATGCCCCGGGGAGCCCGCCCCGCCCCTTCAGCAGCCAGTCAAAACAATTCAACTGTTCTTTAAACAAAGGAGTTTGGGAAATGATCCGGAAAAAGCTCGCGGCAGTCACAGCCGTGGCAGCACTGATGCTCAGCATGACGGCGTGTGAAAGCACTGAAAGCAGCGCCGAAACCGACGGCGGCACCCCGTACATCGCCATTGTTTCCAAGGGCTTTCAGCACCAGTTCTGGCAGGCCGTCAAGCAGGGTGCGGACCAGGCCGCGGAGGAGTTCGGCGTCGAAATCACCTTCGAGGGACCGGACAAGGAAACGAACGTCGACCAGCAGATCCAGATGCTGACCACCGCGCTGGGCAAGAATCCCTCCGCCATCGGCTTCGCAGCCCTGGACAGCCAGGCAGCCACCCCTCTGCTGGAAGAGGCCCAGTCCAAGGACATCCCCGTAGTCGCGTTCGACTCCGGTGTGGACAGCGACATCCCGGTGGCTACCGCCACCACCGACAACAAGGCTGCCGCTGCCGAGGCCGCCGAGCAGCTGGCGGGCCTGATCGGCGGCAAGGGAAAGATCGCCGTGATCGCCCATGACCAGACCTCGAAGTCCGGCACGGACCGCCGGGACGGGTTCCTGGAGTGGATCAAAGAGAACGCCCCGGACATTGAAGTGGTTGATGTCCAGTACGGCGACGGCGACCAGCTGAAGTCCACAGACGCTGCCAAGGCGATCATCGCTGCCAACCCCGACCTGGCCGGAATGTACGGAACCAATGAAGGATCGGCCATCGGCGTCGTCAACGCCGTCAAGGAACTGAACCTCAAGGGGAAGCTGACCATCGTCGGGTTCGACTCCGGCAAGGCCCAGATCGACGCGATCAAGGATGGCACCATGGCCGGGGCCGTCACGCAGAACCCGGTGGGAATCGGCTATGAGACGGTCAAGGCCGCTGTGGCCGCTTCCAAGGGTGAAAGCGTCGAAAAGGTCATCGACACCGGCTTCTACTGGTACGACGCGAAGAACATCGATTCGGACGAGATCAAGCCCAACCTCTACGAGTAAGCAGGATCTTGAGGCTCCCGTGCCCCGTCTGCAAACTGCAGGCGGGGCACGTTTGTGCAGCCACGACGGGCCAGCCGCTACGCGGGCCAGCCGGTCAGAGTGCCTGGCGCAGCCAGCTCTCCACGCCGCTGACGTGCACCGTCATCAGAGCCCGGGCAAGGTCCGCGTCCCCCCGGGCCAGGGCAGCGGCAATCGCCGCATGCTCGGACAGGGTGGCGGAGACAGCCTTGTCCTGGGTCAGGCCGCGCCAGACCCGGGCCCGGACTGTTCTGCTGGACAGTCCCTCCAGCAGGCTCTCCAGATAGGCGTTCCCCGATGCCTTGGAGATGAGGCTGTGAAACGCGAGGTCGTGGGCCACCAGGTCCTCCACGGAGGTGTCTTCATGCACGACCGTCAGGGTGGCTTCCAGCTCCGCCTGCTGAGCCGGGCTGATCCGTTGGGCCGCCAGTGCTGCCGAACCGGGCTCGAGGATCCGGCGGACCTCGAAAAGCTCAAGAATCGAGGTGTCCTGATGCAGGTCCACAACGAAGGACATGGCCTCCGTCAGCAGCTGCGGCTCGAGACTGGTCACGTACGTGCCGTCGCCGCGGCGGACGTCCAGGACCCGGATCAGTTCCAGCGCCTTGACCGCCTCCCGCATGGAACTGCGGGAGAGGCCAAGGCGCTCACTGAGGTCCTTCTCCGGAGGAAGCCGGTCACCCGCCTTCAGCTCACCGCTGATGAGCATGTCCTTGATTTTGGTGATCGCTTCATCCGTAACAGCCATAGACCCATCCTAATGGTCGGATGTTTCGCAGGCGTTGCCTAGCTGCTGAGCGCGGCGGTGGGCGAGGTGCGCGCCGCCCGCATGGCAGGCAGGACGCCGGCAACCGCGCCCACGGCCACTGTGACCACAACGCCGGCGGCAAGCACTTCGGGCGGGATAGCCATGGCCCAGCCATTGCTGTACGCGGCGATGGCGGTGATCACCCACCCCAGGAAGGTGCCGGCGAGTCCGCCATAGACGGACAGCAGCATGGCCTCGAAGAGGAATTGCAGACGGATGTGCCGGCGCGTGGCACCCAGGGAACGCCGAAGCCCTATTTCACGCTGCCGCTCCAGCACTGAAATGACCATAGTGTTGGCCACTCCGATTCCTCCGACCAGAAGAGCGATGGAGCCCACCCCGACCAGCAGTCCGGTGAACGCCTGGTCCACAGTGTTCTTCGCGGCGAGAGCATCAGATGGTCGGCTGACTTTCACCTCGCTAGGCGACTCAGGGTTGATGGTTGGCGGCAGCATGCTGCGCACATCCGCGACCAGGGCCTCTTCTGAGCGTTCGTAGAGGGTGGTGGGGTTGCCGCCATGGCCAAACAGCTGTGCTGCGATGGGCTCACCGATCAGCGCCGACGCGTCCAGTTCCGGGGCCAGCGGGGAGCTGTCGAGGATGCCGGCCACAGTGAAGTGCTGGTTGCCGAGCCAGACGCTGGAACCCGGGCTTTGAATGCCCAGGCGTTCAGCCGTGCCGCGGCCGAGTACGACTACGGGGTACTGGGCGGTGGCTTCGTTGAGCCAGTTTCCGTGCAGGAGCTCAGCCCCCGTGGCCGCCAGGAGATCCAGATCGGTGGCAGCCACGCTTAGGCCGCCGGTGCGGGAGGGAGAGATTTCTGAGTTTCGGTAAATGTGGACGTTTTCAAGCACACTGGTGGAGCTCGCGTGCAGCACCCCGGGGATACGGCGCACTTGGGCCACAGACTCCGGAGGGAGCTGGGCTTCCTTCCCGAACAAGTCGTCCCCGGCGGTGACGGTGAGCAGGTTAGTGCCCAGCTCGGAGAGCTTCTCCTTCACCAGCGCCTGGCTGGAAGTGGAGATTCCAATAACCGAGATCATTGCGGCAATGCCGATGGCAATGCCAAGGGCGGACAGGATGGCACGACCCGGCCGGGCACGGGATCCGTGAAACCCCAGGGCCAGGAGATCGCCGGGGCGCAGCCGGGAACGCTTGATGGAACTCATGAAAAAACCTTTGCCGTATCTGAGATGATCTGCCCGTCACGGAGGCGCACCTGACGCGGCAGGCCGTCTGCGAGTTCCTGATCGTGGGTAATGACCACAACGGTTGTGCCGCCGGCGTTCAGCTCCTGCAGAATCTCCATAACTCCCTGGCCGGACTTGGTGTCGAGGCTGCCGGTGGGCTCATCGGCGAGGAGCAGCGCCGGTTCACCCACCACCGCGCGGGCGATGGCGACCCGTTGACGCTCACCGCCGGAGAGCTGGCGGGGATGGTGCCGGAGCCTGTGGCCCAGGCCGACCTTCTCCAGGGCAATGACCGCCCGGCGCCGGCGTTCCCGGGCGGGAACGCCGGTATACAACAGGCCTGCGGCTACGTTATCGATGGTTGCCACACCGTCCGAGAGGTGGAACTGCTGGAAAATAAAGCCAATGGTGTAGGCACGCAGCGCGGACAGCTCGGTATCGCTGAGCTGCGCAATGTCATTGCCGGCGATCCGTGTACTACCCGCCGAAGCGCGGTCAAGGGAGCCAATAATATTCAGCATGGTTGACTTGCCCGAGCCGCTGGGGCCGACGATGGCCAGCATCTCGCCTTCGACGATGCGCAGGTCCACTCCGTCCAGTGCGACCGTTGGCGGGGACCCGTACTCCCGCCTCACCCCGCTGAGCTCAACAATGGCGGAGTTCATTTGGCAACCACCACTTTGTCGCCCTCAGCCAGCCCGCCGCCCGTGACTATGACCTGGCCATCGGCGAAGGTTCCGAGTTCCACCTCCACACGTTCCGTCGTCGAACCGCTGAGGCGTTCGACGGCGAAGCCGCCCCCGGGCTGTGCCAGCAAGGCCACAACTGGAAGCAGCAGCGAGTCTGTGCCCAGGACCCGGCTGAACACCGTAGTCACTGCAACATTGTCCAGGTTTTCGCCGGCGGCGGGGTCATCCAAGGACAGGACCACAGGAACCTTGAGGCTGGTACCCGTGGCTCCCTCCACCTCCGTGGGAGCATCAAGCCGGGTGACCGTTCCGGCGGTTTCCGAGCCGCCCGGGAGCACGACGGTCACTTTCGTGCCCGGTGCGGCCAGGGACTGCTGGGAAGTTTCAACGTTGACCTGCACAACCTTGTTGGTGTCGGTGACGGAGACGATCTCCGTACCGGCCGCATCCCCAACCTGTGCCTTGAGGTCCTGGACCCGCAGGTCTGTGGGAGAGAAGAAGATCCTGCCCAGCTCGACCTTGCCCGTTACTTCCAGGCCTGCGGTTTTCTGCCAGTATCGGATGGCATATCCGGTATTTGCATCAAAGTTCTCATCCGGCGCAAACCCGAAGAACCCCAGGGCGGAAAGGTTTTCTTCAAGCTGGAGCACATCGCCGCCGGGGACCATGCCCGGCTCGAAGCCCCGCCAGGCCGGAATTTCGCCCGACATCAGGATCACTGGACTCTCGTTGACGCGGAAGAGTTCCTCACCGGCCGTGACCACGGTGCCGGCGTCGGGCAACCCGGTGAGCGTGCCTTCCAGAACGGTCCCCACGGCGCGCGGCTTGGAGTAGCCCAGCGTGCCCTGGAGCCTCAGCTGTTCCGTAAGATCCCCCCGGGCAACGGTCTGGGTTTCGAGGTTGAGCTGGTTTTCTCCGGCGGCGTCATTGTCGGCGTTGCTGGGGGATGTGGGCAGGATGGCTACCGCTGTCACGACGGCGGCCACGGCGGCGATGCCCACAGCCGACACGACCAGTGCGCGGCGGGACGGGCGGCGCGTGGTCCGCTTTGCGCTGCGGACATCGGTGTGGAGCTGGTCCTCATTCGCCATCGCTAGTTGACCTGCTCCATGGACTGCTCTGAGCACTTGTCCACAACGTCGGGATCGGTTTCGGGCCCGAGAGCCGAGGTCATTCCGCCCTTGACCGGGTCGGGGAAGTCGAAGCCGGCATCACGCATGCACTTAGCGAAAATGAGCTGGGATTCAAAGATCTCATCATCTGTGGGCTGGCTTTCATCCACTGGAGGTTCCCCGACCTCCTTGCTGCATGCCTGTGCCACCCGGTCGAAGGCCTCCATGTCGAACTGGGTCGTGTCGACGCTTCCGCTTCCACCCTCCGGGCCGCCCTCGCCGCCACTGATGTCAAAACCGGCGTCCAGGAAGCAGTCGTCCATGTCCTGCCGCCAATCCGCCATGGACATCTCATAGGAATCGGTCTTTAGCTGCCCGTCTTCGGGCTGGGCGGGGGAACAGGCAGAAACAGTGAGGAGCAAAGCGGAGGCCGCTATCAAGGCTGCTGATTTCCGGAGGCTAAGGTTGGCTTTCCTGAAGGTGGCGTTGGCTTGCAATCTACTGTCCTTTTTCGGGGTTCCCCGGGCGGTTGTCCGGGCAACTACCACTTCACCAGCGCAGGGGTTACGGGAAGGTAAAGCGCTGGCCTTACCTTTCCGTAACCCTCCATCTGATTGACTTAAGGTAGGGCCGAACGGGTATGCGCAAGGAGAGGGGCACATGAGGGTACTGATTGTCGAGGACGAGGAGTTCCTGGCCGAAGCCATCCGATCCCGGCTGGAAATGGACGCCATCGCAGCGGACATCGCCGGGGACGGCACCAACGCGCTGCTGGCTGTTGAAGACAATGACTACGACGTCGTCCTGCTGGACCGGGACATCCCCGGTGTCCACGGCGACGACGTCTGCCGCCAGCTGGCCGACGACCCGGCCAGTCCGGCCATCTTGATGCTCACCGCCTCGGGCAGCCTCAACGACAAGGTGGGCGGGCTTGGGCTGGGAGCCGACGATTACCTGGCCAAACCTTTTGAATTCCCCGAGCTGATCGCCCGCCTGCGGGCGCTGAACCGGCGGAAGTTCACCTCCCACCCGCCTGCGCTTGAATGTGGAGCGCTACGGCTGGATCCTTTTCGACGCGAAGTGTATTTGGAGAGCCGGTACGTGCAACTGACGAAGAAGGAATTCTCCGTCCTGGAACTGCTCATGAAGGCTGGCGGCGGCCCCGTCAGCGCTGAAACCATCCTGGAGAAGGCCTGGGACGAGAACGCCAATCCGTTTACCAATACCGTGAAGGTGACCATCAGCAACCTCCGCCGCAAGCTCGGCAATCCGGCCATCATCACCACCCTTCCGGGAGTCGGCTATGCCGTCAGCAGAGACTGACCCGGCCGCAGCGGAGCCTGTTCTGCGCCGGTACCGCCTGACGGTGCGGGCCCGGCTGGCCCTGACGTATTCGGCGCTGCTGACCGGTGCTGGAATCGTGATGCTTGCCCTCGTCTACGTGTTTATGCGTTTTGTGCCCACCTACGAATTCGCGCAGTCCGCGAGTACGCCGGCCATGACCGGGGAAAGCCCCGAAGCCATACCCGCGATGCCTGTTCCACCGGGTGCTGCTGACAGCAGCCCTGCACAGGTGACTACTCCGGCAACGACCCTGCACATCGACTCGCCCGAACAGATGCTCAACGTCCTGCTCATTGCCTCTGCCGTGGTCCTGCTCCTGCTCGCAGTGACGGGTGTCGCCGCAGGCTGGATCGTTGCCGGGCGGATGCTCAAGCCCCTGCAGTACATCAACACTGCGGTGCGGAGCGCGGCGGCCGGGGACCTGGGGCATCGGATCGGCCTTGTCGGTCCGCGCGATGAAATATCCGATCTGGCCATGAGCTTTGACAACATGCTCAGCCAATTGGAGCGGTCTTTCACCGCGTCACGCCGTTTTGCCCAGAACGCCTCCCATGAGCTCCGCACACCCCTGGCTACCACCCGGGCCATGCTCGACGTCGCTATCGCCCGGCAGGAAGGGCCCGACGCGGAAATTCTGGCCAAGCTGCGGATCATGAATGAACGCAGCATCGAAACAGTCACGGCCTTGCTGGACCTGGCCAGCATCGAATCATCCACCACCCAGCCTGAAGTGATCGACCTGGCCGCGAAGGCCCGGGATGCGCTGCAGAGTTTCAGCGCGGAAGCTTCAGCGCGGGGAACGACGATCCAGCAGAACCTCGACACGGCAGAAATGGCCGGCGACCCTGTGCTGATCCGACAGCTGGTGGGCAACCTCGTCCAGAACGCGATCCGGCATAACAACGACGACGGGTTCCTCTCCGTGGCGACGCGGACCTCGGCCAAGGGAACCGCCATCATCGAGGTGGTTAACAGCGGCGCACAGTTGGACGGGGCCACGCTCGCCCAACTCACGGAGCCGTTCCGCAAAGGCGCCGGACGCACAGCCGGCCAGGCTGCGAGGGGGCACGGGCTGGGCCTGTCCATCGTGGCCGCCATCACCGAACGGCATCGCGGGACGTTGGAGCTTGAAGCCCGGAAGGGCGGGGGACTGGTGGCCAGGGTTGAGTTCCCTCCGGTGGAGGCCGTAAACGCACGGAACCACACGCCCGCCGCATGGGTCGGGGAGCCCGCAGCCGGCGTCAGTCTCCGGTAAAGACCGGCGGGCGCCGCTGAGTGAAGGCCTGCGCCGCCTCGGCAAAGTCCCGGCTCGGGAGGAACGCCGTGTTCCAGAGCTGGACATAGTCCAGCCCGGCCTGCACGGAGGCCTCGGTCCCCTGGTCGAGGACCTGCTTCACGCCCTGCACTACCAGCGGCGGGTTCGCCGCGACCCGGGTGGCGATCTCACGGCCCCGGGCGACGACGTCGTCCGCAAGTTCCGTAACCAAGCCCAATTCCAGTGCGCGTGCCGCAGTGAAGTCCTCACCCGTCAGGGCCAGGTGCCGGGTCGCCCCGGAACCAATAATGCCGGGCAGCCGCTGCAGGGAACCGAGGTCGGCAACGATCCCGACCCTGACCTCCCGGATACTGAACTTTGCCGCCGGCGACGCGATTCGGATGTCCGCCGCCGCGATCACGTCCACCCCGCCGCCGATGCACCAGCCGTCGATTGCGGCGATCACGGGTTTACCGCAGCGGGCAACGGAACTCACGGCGTCCTGCAGATCCTTGATCTGCCGGCGGAAACTGCTCCGCAGCCGGGCATCGGTGCCGCGGGATTCCAGCAGCGGCGTAAAGAGCGGTGCCATGGCGGGCAGATCGAGGCCATAGCTGAAATTGCTGCCCGCCCCGTAGACCAGGATCGCGCGAACGGCCTCGTCCGCGCCGAGTTCTTCGAAAACAACGGGTAACTCGGCCCAGAAATCCGGCCCCATGGCATTGCCCTTGGACGGGCCGATCAGCTGGACTTCTGCCACCGGGCCGTTGACCTCAACACGAAGGGAACGCAGGGCGGAATCGATACTCATGGCATCCTTCGATGACGGGCCGGGTAGATCCGGCGGTGGTGGGAGGGAAACCTCCGGCGGCCTTGGCCGGTAGCCCCGGTCGGGCTGGGCCTGCGCGCCAATATACCGTGGGCGGGAGAACCACGGCTGCGGAAAAGCTAGGATCGAGGTATGGAGTTTGTGGTCATTGTCCTGTTCGTAGCTGCGATCGTGCTCGTGAACTTCCTGGTGGGCCGAGCCCAGCGCCGCCGGGCTAGCCGTCCGGCCACCCCAGAACGGGGTTCGAACCCCGCCAAGGGTGCCAAGCAGACCGGCCGGGCCCCGGCCGGAACTTCACTGGAAGCAGCACGCGAGGCTGTGGCCCGGTTGGATGAAGCCGGTCACCAGCAGGTTTATGCAGCGATCGCCCAAGGCCAGCCGATCCGGGCAATCCAGGTTTACGCCCAGGCGACTGGATGCGGCATCCGGGCGGCTAGTGCCGCCGTTGCTTCCCTGGCTTCGCACCCGGTTCCCTATGTACAGCCCAAAGCAGCCCCGGCGGCTGATGCTCCCACGGCGGGCCCGGTCGGTGAATCCCAGGACGGCGGACCTTCCAACAGGGCCACCGGCAGAACGGAAGCCGAGGGCAGCCACCCCGGACAGGAGCCAGCGGACGCCGGACCGGACTCCAAAAATTCCGCTGAAGGGACCGGTGCAGCCTTGACGGACGGACCCGGCACGGATGCCTCCGCTCCGGGCGGGGCCGGCAAGGACACCGGCAAGCGGAACAACTCCCAGACGCTTCCCGATGAAGCCGAGATCAGCAAGTGGGCGCAGAACCTGCGTCCGGAAGACTTCTGACTTCTAGCCTAGAGGGCGCGAACGCTGGGTCAGGCCGTCCCGTCCGTAGGGATAGTTGCCCACCGTCGGGGCGCTGACCTCATTCAGGCGGTGCACCTCCGCAGCGGTCAGTTTCACGTTGGCCGCTTGCAGGTTGCCTTCCAGCTGGTCCGGCGTTCGGGCCCCCAAAATCACCGACGTTACTCCCGGACGCCCGGCCAGCCAGGCGAGGGCGATCTGCGCCGGAGGAACCTCATGGGCAGAAGCGATCTCATGCAGCGCGTCGAGCACGGCCCAGGTCCGCGGGCTGCCGCTGCGCAGGTCCCAGCCCTGGAACTGCCGCGTCGGATTTTCGCCGACCCTGGTGTTGCCCGCGGGAACGGATTCGCGGTGGTATTTGCCGGTGAGCCAACCTCCGGCCAGCGGTGACCAGGGCAGCAGGCCGAGCCCGGCGTCGAGCGCTGCCGGCACGATTTCCGATTCAATCTCCCGCTCCAGCAGGTTGTACTGCGGCTGCAGGGTCACCGGCAGCTGCCAGTTGTGCAGCTTCGCTGTCCAGACCGCCTTGGTGAGCTGCCAACCGGTGAAGTTCGAGAACCCGTAATAGCTGATCAAACCGGCTGACACCGCGTCATTCAGGAACCCCAGGGTTTCCTCCAGCGGCGTCAGCGGGTCCCACGAATGCAGCTGGTAGAGGTCGATGTGGTCAACCCCCAGCCGCCGCAGGGAGTCCTCGAGGGCGCGGCGCAGATGACGGCGGGAATTGCCGGCGTCGTTCGGGCTGTCGCCGGTGGAGAAACGTCCCTTGGTGCCCAGCAGCACTGAATCCCGGGCCGACTGGTTGGAGATCAGCCATTTGCCCACAATTTCTTCCGACGCGCCCGCGCTGTAAATATCCGCGGTGTCGATGATATTCCCGCCGGCGGCCAGATACTCGTCGAGCATGCGGTGCGAGGTCCGCTCGTCGGTCTCGTTGCCGAACGTCATGGTGCCAAGGGCATATTTGCTGACAACAGCTCCGCTGCTGCCCAGCAGGCGCATCTCCATGGGTAATTCCCCTTCTGCGTGGCTTTCTGGGTTGCGTCCACCCTATGCCCCGGTTGGGGAACCGGGACAGGGGCCGCAAAGCTGGCTGCACCGCAAGGCTGCGCCGGGCCTGCGCTAGCGGCCTGACGGCAGGTACTTCTCGATGACATAGTCAGCGATGGCGAGCGACGACGTCGCGGCGGGCGAGGGCGCATTGCGCAGCAGCGTCACCGGTCCCACCTGGTCCACGGCGAAATCATCCACCAGCGAACCATCCCTGCTCCAGGCCTGGGCGCGGACCCCGGCGGTGCTTTTGGCCATGAGATCGGACATCTGCAGTTCGGGGATGAACCGGCGGGCCCGGGAGAAATAGATGGGTTTGAGCAGGGATTCACCGATGGCATCGATGCCCATCTTCCAGTACTGCCTTGCCATAGGCAGGGCACCCGGCCAGCGCAGCGACTCCAGGGTGTCCCTGGGCGAGATGCGCCCCCAGCTGTAGCCCTCGCGGGCCAGCGCCGGCACCGCGTTGGGGCCCACCTGGATATCGTCATAGACACCGCGGGTGAAGTGGACGCCCAGAAACGGCAAGGCCGGGTCGGGGACGGGATAGATCATACCGTTGACCAGATGGCCGCGCTCGGGGTCAAGTGCCCAGTACTCGCCGCGGAATGGCAGGATCTTCGGAGAAGGATCGGCACCGACGAGTCTGGCCACGATGTCTGACTGCAGTCCCGCGCAAGCCACCACCTGGTCGAAGACATGCTCGGCCGCGGGGGTGTGGAGGCGGACCTTTGTGCCCTCCACGACCATGGCTGTGACCTCCTGACCCAGGAGGATGGTGCCGCCGGCAGCCCGCACGTCCTGGGCCATGGCTTCGGTGATGGCGGGATAGTCGACGACGGCGGTGTGCGGGGAATGCACGGCGGCGATGCCGGCCACGTGCGGCTCGATCTCCCGCAGCTTGGCCTGATCATCGATGCGGGCAAGATCGGGAACTCTGCTGGCCACTGACCGGGACTCAATGTCTGCCAGGGCTGGCAGGTCACCTTCATCCAGGGCCACCACCAGCTTGCCCACCTCGCGGTAGGGCAGGGATTTTTCCAGGCAGTACTCTTTGATGGCCACGCGCCCCGCGGCGCACAGCCGGGCTTTGAGGGAACCGGGTTTGTAGTACAGGCCGGCATGCACCACCCCGGAGTTGTGTCCTGTTTGGTGGGCGGCCAGGCGGGTTTCCTTCTCGAAAACCGTCACCTCGCCCAGGCCCCTGCGGATCAGGGCCCGGGCGACGGCGATGCCGACAATCCCGCCGCCGATGACGGCGATGCGTTTTTCGCTCACTCCCGTGTCCTCCCGCTGGTCCTGAGGCGAGTGTAGAGGGCGGCGGGCGAAGGAGAGGCTGCAGGCCAGTTGCTAGGCGCGCCCCAATTCAGAGACCCAAGATAGCCGAAGCGATCAGGAAGTAGATGATCAGGCCCGTGGCATCGACGAAGGTCGAAATAAAGGGATTGGAAAACACGGCGGGATCCACTTTCAGTGCCTTGCCCAGAAGTGGCATCAGTCCGCCGACGGTGGCTGCCATGGTGCAGACACCCAGCAGCGTCAAGCCGATGACCAGGCCGAGGGGCACGGTGAAAATGATGGCAGCGACGGCAAACCCCAGCCCGCCGAGCAGCAGGCCCAGCCAGGCGCCGACCCGGACCTCCCGGGAAACGACTTTGAACACGTCCCTGGGACGGACATCCCCCAGCGCCAAAGCACGGGTAATGGTCGTGGCCGCCTGGTTGCCGGTGTTCCCCCCGGTGCCGATGAGCAGCGGAATAAAGAGCGAGAGCACCACCTGCTCGGCGAGGGTGGCTTCGAAGGTGTCCATGACCTGCACCGTCAGGGTGGCGCCCAGCGCCAGGACCAGCAGCCACACCACGCGGGCGCGCACGATGCTGCGCACCGGGGTGGCCAGATAAGGACGGCGCAGCGGTTCGGCGCCGCCGGCCCGGGCCGCATCCTCGCTTTCGGCGTCCTCCAGGATCCCCAGCGCATCGTCCACGGTCAGAATTCCGACCAGCCGGTTCTCGGCGTCGACGATCGGCAGCACCAGGACCTTTGCGTCGGCGCAGTACCGGGCCGCTTCCTCCGCATCCAGCGTGGCGGGGGCGGAAAGTGGTTCCTTCATCAGGTCCGCGACCAGGTCTGATTCCGCGGCGCGCAGCACGTCCCGCAGCGAGACCACACCAACCAGGTGGCGGCTGTCGTCAGTGACCGGGATCGTGTAGATGCTTTCCGCGTCGTCGAGCCGCGCCCGCACGCGGGTCAGCGCCTGGGCAGCCGTCATTCCTGGGTGGGTGGTGACGAACTGCGGGCTCATGTACCGTCCCACGGCGCCCTGCGGGTAGCCGAGCACCGTGCTGGTGAGCGCGCGGTCCTTTTCGCTGAGTCCCAGGATCAGACGGTTGGCCACCGAGGCCGGCAGCTCGTCGAGCAGGGCCACCCTGTCGTCAGGGCTCAGCGCGGCAAAGACTTCAGCCACCTGGGCATCCTGCAGCCCGGACACCAGGTCAGCCTGCAGCCGCGCGTCGAGCCGCTCGAAGACCTCCAAGGCCCGTTCCTTGGGCAGTGTGCGGTAGGCCAGTGCCCGGTCGATGGTGTTCAGCCGTTCAAGCTGTTCCAGGGTCTCGGCGACGTCCAGGGGCTGCAGGGCCCGGGCCACCAGCGGCATGCTGTTCTGGCTGAGGGCGTCGGCCAGCAGTTCGGCGCTGGCGTCGAACGAAAGAGTGGGTGATTTGATCATGGTCCGTTTCCCTCCTGAGGGGGCGCACATAAGAGCGCCGCGGCAGTGCCGCGGTGTGTGCAAGGAATGAGTGTGCTGTCTCGGAGCGCTACCGCAACCGCACGGGCTCAGGCCGGAGGGATTCGAGGGGCCCGCAGTTTATGTGCGGGGCCGTCCCGGAGACTGCCGCTGACGGCAGGAATCGTTCAGTGCCGGGAGGGCGCGAAGGTAAGGTTCCCTGGGCGAAGGCGAGGCCCGCGCGGTTCGGTAGATCGACTATGCCCGTCGTCCATGCGTGCGGTTCACCTCCTGCCGTTTTCGCAACTGTTCGGATATGAAGACACCCCGGTCCGAAGACCGGGGTGTTTCCGTTGGCGGAGACGGGGGGATTTGAACCCCCGGTGGGCTTTAGGCCCACACTTCATTAGCAGTGAAGCCCATTCGGCCGCTCTGGCACGTCTCCAAACGCCCTGGCGAACTCACGTTGCCAGCCTGTCAAGATTACCCACATAGGGGTGCTTTCAGCAAAACAGGTTCAGGACAAGCGGCCGGTGAGCGCTTCCCAGAGGAACTCATAGGACATGGCATGCATCCGGGCCGACTGGCGGTTGTCCGCTGCGCCGGCGTGTCCGCCTTCCAAAGCCTCATGGAACCAGACCCGGTCCACGCCGAGGGCCTGCATCCTGGCCGCCATCTTTCGGGCCTGGACCGGGCCAACGCGGTCATCGCTGGTAGCCGTCCAGATCAGCGACGGCGGATACTGAACGTCCCCGCGGAGCAGGTGGTACGGGGAGAACGTCTTGATGAACTCCCACTGCCCCGGGTCGTCCGGATCGCCGTACTCCGCGATCCAGGAGTGCCCGGCGGACAGCTTGGTGTAACGGCGCATATCGAGCAGGGGCACGCCGCAGGACACCGCACCGAAAAGCTCGGGGTAGAGGGTGAGCATGTTGCCCACCAGCAGTCCGCCGTTGCTCCGTCCGGTGCAGCCGAGGTGTTCGCGCGAGCTCACGCCGCGGGATGTGAGGTCCCGGGCCACGGCGGCGAAGTCTTCATAGGCACGGTGCCGGTTCTGCTGCAGGGCGGCGCGGTGCCATTCGGGACCGTACTCGCCGCCGCCGCGGATGTTCGCCAGCACGTAAACCCCACGCCGCACCGTCCCGCCGTCGTCCGTGTAGCTGCGCTCCAGCCAGCCGCGGCCCACTACGCCGCTGTAGGCCGGGGTCAGGGCCTGTTCGAACCCGCCGTAACCCGAAAGCACCGTGGGGTTGCCGCCGTCGAGCACCATGCCCTGATGCGCCACCTGGAAATACGGAACCCGGGTGCCGTCCTCGGACACGGCGAAGTGCTGTTCCACCGTGCAGTCGGAGGAATCGAAGAACGACGGCGAGGACTTCACTTCCGTGGCCGTCTGTTCGTCCGTTCCTGCCGCGGGGCCGAGCGTGCCGCGGGAGAGGGTGGACGGCGTCGTGAAGCCGGTGCTGATCAGCCAGTAGTCGTTCCCGGCGGCTTCGTCCTCGTCGTCGACCGCGTACGCGTCCACCGAGTGCAGCGGTGGGCAGGCATCCAGCGCCGTGGCCTGCCAGTCCGCCGCGGGTTCCAGGACCTGGATTTCGGAAGTGACGTCCCGGAGCAGGTTCAGCAGCAGATAGTCCCGCGTCCAGCTCCAGGACTGCAGCGAAACCGCGGGCTCCGGAGTGAAGATCGTGCGCAGGTTGCGGCTCCCGGACAGGAATTCCTCAAGGTCCGCGGCCACCAGCGATCCGGCCTTGTGCAGGGTTTGCCCGACCAGCCAGTCGGTGCGCGGGCGCATCACCAGCCACTGGCGGTGCAGGTCCACGGTTACATCCAGCGGCACCTCGACCCGCAGCCAGGCGTCGTTCCGGCGCAGGTACGTGATGCTGTCGTAGAAGTCGATGATATCCAGCGCCAGGTCCCGCTCGAATCCCGGCGTCTGGTCATGGTGGACGTAACCCATCATGTGGTCCTGCGGCACTTCAAAATACAGGCCGGCGTCGGCAGGATCCTGGCCGCGGTGCACGGTCCGCACCGTGCGCGGGTAAGAGGAAGCCGTCATGCTCCCCGGACCGAAGTCGGTGGCCACGTGCAGGGCATCCGGGCCGGCCCAGGAAACCTGGGTCTTGGCGACGGGCAGGTCGAAACCGTCTGCGACGAAGGCGCGGTCGACGACGTCGTACTCCCGGTAGCGGGAAGCGTCACCGCCGTCGGGGGAAAGGATGAGCAGCGCGCGGCGGTAGGAGGCCCCATCTTCCGGACGCAGGAACCGGGCTCCGCCCCAGACCCACTCGATGCCCTCCGCGGCACTGAGGGCATCCAGGTCCAGCAGGATTTCCCATTCAGTATCCGGGCTGGCGTAGCTCTCCCAGCTGGTACGCCGCCACAGGCCTTTCGGGTGCCCGCCGTCCCGCCAGAAGTTGTAGTACCAGTCCCCGCGCTTGGCCACCATGGGAATCCGGTCCGTGGAATCCAGGACTTCGAGCAGCCGTTCCTCGGTGCGTTCGAAGTCCGTGCCGGAGAGCAGTGCCTCCGTCTTGGAATTCTGTGCCCGGACCCAGTCCAGCTGCCGGTCTCCGTAGATATCCTCCAGCCAGAGGAATTCGTCTGCCGTCTCTTGGTCCGGCGGGGTTTCTGCGCTCGCGGAAGTCATGAGCCCATCCTAGGGGTGCGCCGGCGAACCTCCGCCAGAGCGGCCCCGGATGCGAAACCCGTGGGTATGGCACACCCGGCGTCGAAGGCTAGAAGGTCAGGTCCCTCGCCGCGGCCCCTGGCTCCCGCGGAGCGGAAGGCAGGTAGCGCGCGTGCAGGGTGCCGCGCCAGTGTCTGAGGTTGTGCAGCTGCAGCAGGAGGGACCTTTCCGGAAAGGCACGCAGTCCCTGGCCGAGCATTATTGGAGCGATAAAGAGGTCCAGCTCGTCGACTTCCCCGGCTTCCAGCAGGGCATGGACGATGCTCACCGAACCCCAGATGAGGAACTTTCCACCCTGGCTGCGGCGCTCCCGGACGTAGCTGACGGCATCCGGAACGACGGCGGCCTCCGGGTAGGCGCCCCAAGGGGCCGAGGAAAGGGAGCGGGAAGCCACCGTTTTACGAACCTTGTTCAGCGGTCCGGCGATGGGCTCGTTGGCGGTGGGCCAGTAAGCGGCAAAGAGCTCATACGTCACCCGGCCCATCAGCACTTCATCGATGTGCGGCAGGAGGCGGACGTTCCACTCCTGGCCGGCGATGCTGGTTTCCGGAGCGACGGCGGCGAAAAGGTCGGATTCCCCGCCGGGCCCGGCCGCGAACCCGTCCAGGGAGATCCACTCCTGGACGATCACCTGCACCCCAGGCGCGGGTGCGGCGCTCGCTGCCGTGTCCGGTTCCCTCTCAGGTACAGTTTCCGGTCCGTGTTCAGTCATGCCCGCCATTGTGCCTGCCAGAGATGGCGAGGACCAGAGCCGGGAGGAGACCGAGGCTGCTTACGGAACATGCCGGAACCCCCTTGCATTCAAACTACTCAGCGTTACTATGTACTGGTAGTCAACATTACTAGGTAGCAAGAGGGGAGCATCTGATGGGCAAGCAAGCGACAGAGATGCTCAAGGGCGTGCTGGAAGGCATCGTCCTGGCAATCCTGTCCGGACGTTCCGCCTACGGGTATGAAATCACTGCGTGGCTGCGCGAGCAGGGCTTCACCGATATTGCCGAAGGCACGGTCTACGCGCTGCTCATCCGGATCGAACAGCGCGGCCTGGTTGACGTCGAAAAGGTGCCGTCCGAAAAAGGCCCCCCGCGGAAGGTGTATTCGCTCAACGCGGAGGGGCAGGACTATCTCAATGAGTTCTGGAGGACTTGGAGCTTCCTCGCAGAACGTCTGGAACAGCTCCACCGAGGAGATAAGTGACCATGTTGATTGAAAAGATAGTTGGCGACTTCGGTGACAAGCGCCGGTGGCGGGAATACAAGGCGCGGGTCAAGGCCCTTCCGGCCCCTTACCGTACGTCCGTAGAGGCCTTCGAGCGGTACCTGACCTACTTCGGTGCCATTAGCAACGGCGGGATCATGATGACGATGGTCGAGGATCTTGCCGACCTGTTCGAACGCGCCGCGGTGGATGGAACCCCCGTCCGGGCCGTGGTCGGGGAGGACCCGGTGGAGTTCGCGGAGACCTTCCTCCGGAACTACTCGGACGGCCAGTGGATCAACAAGGAGCGCGAGCGCCTCATCAAGGCCATTAACGGTGCCGAGGAAAATGAGGAAGATGACGGGGGTGAGGGATCATGACCGCCCAGCTGGGTGAGCGCCCCGCGATCCGGGTGAAAGGGCTCGAAAAGTCGTTCAAGGAGTTGGAGGTGCTGCGGGGTGTGGACTTCGACGTCGAACCGGGCAGTATTTTCGCCCTGCTCGGCTCCAACGGGGCGGGAAAAACGACGGTGGTGCGGATCCTGGCGACGCTGCTGAAAGCGGATGCCGGAAGTGCGGCCGTGAACGGTTTCGACGTCGTCACCGATCCCGGGGAGGTGCGCGAGGCGATCAGCCTCACCGGGCAGTTCGCCGCCGTCGATGAGGTGCTCAGCGGGCGGGAGAACCTGATCCTGGTGGCGCAGCTGCGGCGTGTCAAAGAGCCTGGTCGGGTGGCGGACGAGCTGCTGGAACGGTTTGCGCTGACCGAGGCGGGCAGTCGGAAAGCGGGGACCTACTCCGGCGGTATGCGACGGCGCCTGGACATTGCGATGAGCCTCATCGGCAACCCCTCCGTGATCTTCCTGGACGAACCCACAACCGGCCTGGATCCCCAGGGCCGCCTCGAAGTGTGGGAGACAGTCAAGCAACTCGCTGGGCAGGGAACCACAGTCCTGCTCACCACCCAGTATCTGGATGAAGCCGAGCAGCTTGCCGACCGGATTGCGATCCTGCACGAGGGAATCATCATTGCGAACGGAACCCTCGCCGAGCTCAAGGCGCTCATTCCTCCGGCAACCGTGGAGTACGTGGAGAAGCAGCCGAGCCTTGAGGATGTCTTCCTCGCTATTGTCGGCGGCGACGGCAGGAACACCAACGGAAAGAGCGGTGCCTCCGGGATCTCCGGCAGCGCTGCCGCGGAGAATCAGGGGCAAGGACGATGAGTGCAACCCATTTCTACGGCAACACCGCCGTGCTGACCCGGCGCTCGCTGCGGCATATCCTGCGCAGCCCGGACACCATCATCACCACGGCCGTTATGCCGATCGCCATCATGGTGATGTTCGTGTACGTGCTTGGCGGAGCCATCGCTACCGGTTCCTTCCAGTACATCGACTACATGCTGCCCGGCATCCTGCTGATCACAGTCGCTTCGGGCGTCGCGTACACCGCCTTCCGGCTCTTCACTGATCTGCAGGGCGGCATCTTCGAGCGTTTCCAGTCGATGCCTATCGCCCGGTCCAGCAGCCTCTGGGCTCACGTGATGACGTCGCTGGCCGCGAACCTGATCTCGCTGGCAATTGTGGTGGGCGTCGCCCTAATCATGGGCTTCCGCACCGGTGCCGGCATCGGTGCGTGGCTCGCGGTGGGCGGCATCCTGCTCCTGTTTACCCTGGCACTGACCTGGGTTGCTGTGTTCGCAGGCCTGTCGGCAAAAACAGTGGAGGGGGCCAGCGCCTTCTCCTACCCGCTGATTTTCCTGCCGTTCATCAGTTCGGCATTCGTGCCCACAGACACCATGCCCGGTCCGGTGCGCTGGTTCGCTGAGAACCAGCCGGTCACTTCGATCGTCAACAGCATCCGCGCCCTGTTCGCCCAGCAGCCGGTTGGTACCGAGATCTGGATTGCCCTCGCTTGGTGTGCCGGGATCCTGGTTGTTGCGTACGGACTCTCGATAGCTGCGTACCGGCGGCGGATCAGCTAGGGCACCCGGGCAGGGCCGGATCCGGATGCGGAGCCAGAGCCTGGCTACGCCACATCCGGCGGGCCCCGCCGGGCATCCAGTGCGCAGCTCTGGCGACCTGTCCAGCGGGCAGGCCGCCATATCTGCTCACTTGGGCAGCGTGCCCGCCTCAAAGAAGTCGTGTTCCCATCGCACCGAGCCGGCAAAGGCCTCCTGGGCGGCCTGCCGTTCGGCGCCGCCCCCGGCCAGGACGGTTTCCAGGATCGCAATGGCCTCTTCCGTTGCAGCAGCAAACCCCGGATCAGCGTAGGTGTCCAGCCATTCCCGGTACGGATGCCCGGGATGGTTCAACTGCTGCAGCCTGGCCCCCACGTCCGCGTAAACCCAGAAACAGGGGAGCACCGCTCCCACCAGACGGGCATACTCAAGGTGGTTCTCGTTATGCCGCAAAGGTCCGAGCAGATGATCAAGATAACCGCGGGTCACCGGCCCGGCGGCGGCGAAGTCCGAGCCCGCAGGCGCGGAAAGGATCTGTTCAACGCCGGTGCCGCCCGCAGGCCCAAGCCAGTTTCGGTGCAGGTCGAGTTCGGCTTCGAGGGCGTTGCGGGCCCCCGCGGCCCAGAAGACCTGCTCCTGGAGCCGGGGTGCCAGTTCACTCGCCCGGGCCATGGCACGCGCATAGCCGCGCAGATAGATCGCATCCTGGGCCAAGTAGAAGCTGAAGGAATCCTGCGCCAGCGACCCGTCGCCGAGTCCGCGGACGAAGTCCAGCTCATCGATCCGGGCCCGCAGACCGGCGGTCGCTTCCCACAGTGCTGCACTCCAGTCGCCTGCGGGCGCGGGGCTGGAGAATGCCGGAGCATCTTCCGTGGGGGCAGGTGCAGGCTGCATTCGATTCGGTGCAGGAGTCAGATCCCCGGCCCACCCCTCGGGGGCCGGCCTCTCCCCGGGCAGCTGCTGCAGCCCGCGTGCCCAGACGCCATGGAAATGGTTCACCGGTCCGTGGCCGGTACCGACGTTCAGCAGGTCCGCGCTTTCCAGCGCCTCCTGCAGCCAGTCCTTGGCTGCCTTCAGCGTCTGGGTCCAGTTCCCGGTACGGGCATACAACGTGGCCATGGCAGCGGACAGCGAACACCCGGTCCCGTGCGTATTCTTCGTGGCAACCCGCGCAGTGCTGACCTCGGCGACCGCAAACCCGCCAACGCCGTCGGGCACCACCAGTGCATCAGGCGCCGTTTCTCCGGCGAGGTGCCCGCCCTTGACCAGTACGGCGGTGGAATAGGCGCCGGCCAGACGCTGCCCCTGGCTGAGTGCCTGGTCCCAGGTCTGCGCCGGAGATTCCTGCAGCAGCACCGCGAGCTCGGGCAGGTTCGGGGTCACCAGGTCCACCCGGTGCAGCAACTGCCGCAGGGCATCTTCGGCAGCGCTGCTGAGCAGGCGGTCGCCACTGGTCGCCACCATGACCGGGTCCAGGACCACGACCGGCGGCCGGACCTCGGCCAGCCACCCGGCCACCGTGCGCGTCACCTCGGCGGTGCCCAGCATGCCGATCTTCACCGCGTCAATCACGACGTCGTCACTCACCGCTTCCAGCTGCTCGCGCAGGAACTCCACCGGCGGCGTGTGGACCGACCGGACACCGTGCGTGTTCTGCGCGACCAGGGCGGTCACCACGGCCATGCCGTAACCACCGGTGGCGGCAATGGACTTCAGGTCCGCCTGGATGCCCGCGCCTCCGCTGGGATCGGTGCCGGCAATGCTCAGGACCCGGGGAACGCTGCGGCCGGTGTCCGCGGAATGCACGGTCTCCGCGGTATGCAGCGAGGTCATGCGTTCCACGCCGCGACCAGTTCCCGGGCACTGTGCAGCGGATCCGCGGCCAGGCAGATCGCGGAAACCACTGCCGCCCCGGAGGCACCGGCCGCGCGGAGGGCGGCAACATCGGCCAGCCCGATCCCGCCGATCGCGACGCAGGGCACCGGTGCGGCCGCGGCGAAAGCCCGGAATCCGGCCATTCCCAGGGGAGCGGGATGATCAGGTTTGGTGCTGGTAGGGCGGATGACCCCGGCACCGAGGTAGTCCACGGTGCCCGGAGGCAGTGCGCGCACGGCGTCGAGGTGTGCACTGGTATTGGCGGTCAGGCCCACGACGGCGTCCGGCCCCACGATTGCCCGGACAGCAGCAACGGGAACGTCGCTCTGGCCCACATGCACCCCGTGGACCCGGGCACCGGCGGCCCGGGCTGCCAGATAAATATCCACCCGGTCATCCACCAGCACCAGCGCCTGGCCGTCCACTGCCTCGGCGACCGCCAGTACCAGCGCATAAAAGTCTGCCGCAGAGGCGTGCTTTTCACGGATCTGCACGGTCTGGACCCCGCCGGCGACGGCAGCGCGGACGGTTTCCGTGACGCCGCGGGCACCGCATTGCGCGGTGTCCGTCACCAGATAGATGCCGGTGGTGCGGGACAGGGTCCGGGCCTGGGTGACGGGCGCGCCGGCCACCGAGGGATTCATGCTGCCACCAACTTGGCCGCAATGGTCCCGGAGTCCAGGTCCGCGAGGGCATCCAGGAACGCCGGAACGAAGCTGCCCGGCCCGGTTGCCCACCCGGCCGCTGCTTCGGCCGCCAGCGTGTAAACCGCGGTGGCGGCCGCAACCGCCGCCAGTCTTCCGCCGTCGTGCGTTTCATCGTCGT
>NZ_DALZXY010000008.1:24343-66336 GCF_031988865.1 Arthrobacter sp. | reverse complement strand
GCTCAGGGCTCAGGGCTCAGGGCTCAGGGCTCAGGGCTCAGGGCTCAGGGCTCAGGGCTCAGCATAGGCATGGACATAGGTGCAGCGCACGGAAGGGAACCCCCGATCTGAGAACCGCAGTACCTCCCAGAAAGTCGAGTACGTGGAAGCTTGTGTTTCACGTGAAACGCAAGCAGAGGGCCCTGGCGCGGCGCTAAGGATCAGACATCGCCTTGCCATTCCGGCGGCACAAGAATCCCTCTGTGCTGCCGGATGCCCGGATCATGTGAATCTTGCGACCAAACACTCGCCGAAGTGCTCGGTCATCGCTGATGGTCGAGCTGTGCAGCGATCCTATGAAACTAGGCCCCGGAGCAGAAGTACGGCATCCATGGGAGCCGGGCATCACCGGCACTTCCGCGGCTACCGTTTCACGTGAAACAAACGCGGCATGGCAGGCACATAAACAGTCGGGTGGAGCAAGCCGGCAATGCCTGGACCTGGGGAGGTAACCCGCCAGAAGGACTGTCCTCCGGGACACCGACCCATCACGTACCTCGGCACAAAGACCCAAAGACGGCTGCTCCTCTTTTCCTCAGACATTCCGTGATGCCCCCTCAACTGATACGCTGATGCACCACGGTTCCTCCGATTCCTCCGATTCCACCAAAAATATAGCTCCCCGGCTCTGACCGGGCTTTTTGTTTGTTCTGAATCCTGATTCTTCTTTGTTGCGCACAGCGCTCCAGTTCAGGCCGGCGGTACTGTGTGGCTGATTCGCCAAACGATTACACGTGCATCCAATGGAGAGGAAACTGGTGTCCGCACTGCCAGCCATCTAGCCATTCGACCATCCGTTCTTCGGATGCCCCCCACCCCCGGCTCATCTGGCGTGACCGCGGGTGGTGCCGCCGTCATTCCATGTAGCACCGGGCCCCTGGAGAACGTATACCGGTGTCGCACCCAACGCCTGCGGGAACAGGCTGCAGTGCAACCTGCCAAATTCGTGCTTCAACATGGAGAACACCTGCCATTTGCAGAAGCGTTCTGAGTGTCTGCTTGGCCGGAGGATTGGGAGTTCAAATGAAGGAAGGCCGCTGCCGTTTCACGTGAAACGGACCGTCCGCGTCTGTCCCGGATATGCTGCGCCCCTGTTCTTATGCCCGTGAAGGCTTTGCGCCTGGTAAGTCCGCCAGCGCGCAGGTTCTACGTCTTTCCGTCATCGGCGGATTCCACAACTATTCCTGGTTGCCAAAGGGTTGTTGTGACCATCGATCGGAAGTAGTGCAATCCAGTGAGCTGCCCCCAGTAGGTCGCAATCACACCCATCTAGGTCGCAATCACACCTATCCGAACGAACATGCATCCACGTAACGCGGTATGTGCGGTCAGGTATCGACACCACTTGGCCCTTTCCGGCTCCGCACAACGAGGTGTTTTACTTATGTGTTCCACGTGAAACGGACCTCCTGAGCTAGCCGTAAAGTCCCTACTGATGTCGGAATGGCATTCCACCCCGTCAGCCAGACACTTTGGAGACACTGTGCGGGCTTTGATCCCTTGGAACCCAGGACAAGAGTAGCCACAAAATTCGAGGCCCCTCTCAGTGCGGGGCACTAGGAATAAGCAGACCACGGGTTCTACCGATAAGCCGAGCAGTCTTGCCCTGTCGGCATTTCACGTGAAACGCCCTGTTCGGCTATGAGTGTTTCACGTGAAACGCTCCTAGTCGTACGTCAGTGGGAGCCAGACAGGGATGCGCGGAAGACGAACATCGAGGTTCGGTTCAGGGCAGACTTTCTAGTTTCCGCTCTCGCATTTGGTGGGTGGGCTGGCATCGCCACGTGCCCCTAGCTGTCCAGGCAAGGAGCTAGTGGAGATACCGTCTCACGATCTGCGCACGATTGTTCTGTCGAAGAGAAGACTAATGGGACGAGACTTGAGCCTTACACACAACTCGTATCAATTGCTCAGAGCCTTGAAGTTGGGCGTCCGCCTACGCTCTGAGCCGCGCGCCGACAGGTACTCACCACCTAGACAATTTTTGGGGAACAGTGGATCAGGGAAAATATCGGTTTCACGTGAAACATGGCCGTGTTTCGCGAGTGTTTATTCAATCCAATGTCCTGGATCACTCCCGTAAAAGCCAGAAGGCGCTCAAAGCGGGCTTGTTGCTTACCCAGGCAGGCAAAGGCGCATCACCCACCAAGTAAACGGCACCACCTACGGCCCCGAATACAGCAACAGTCCAGGAGTTGGCATGGCTAGTAGACCCATCCAAAAAAGAAGGGCGCCTGTTTCACGTGAAACAGGCGCCCTTCCCGAGAAGACTACTCAGCAGGAGTGGGATTCAAGACAGTCATGATGCGGTTCAGGTCATCGACGCTGGCGAACTCAATGCTGACCTTACCCTTCCGGGCCCCCAGTGTGATCTTCACATTGGTATCCAGGCGGTCTGAGAGCGAGTTTGCCAGGTAGTCCAGGCGTTCGTGGCGTGCACCAACGTTTGGCTTGGCGTCTTTCGCGGGACGGCGCAGGCCGTCAGACATTGACACAACTTCTTCGGTAGCCCGGACGGACATACCCTCCGCCACAATCTTCTGTGCCAGTTTTTCCATCTCGGCGGGATCATTGAGACCCAGCAGTGCACGGGCATGTCCAGCGGACAAAACCCCGGCCGCCAAACGGCGCTGCACCAGCGGCGGAAGCTTCATCAACCGAAGAGTGTTGGAAATCTGCGGACGCGAGCGACCAATGCGCTCCGCCAGCTCTTCGTGCGAGCATTCGAAGTCATCCAGAAGCTGCTGGTAAGCCGCTGCCTCTTCTAGCGGATTCAGTTGACTGCGGTGCAGGTTCTCCAGCAGTGCATCACGGAGGAGGTCTACGTCCTGGGTAGACCGAATGATCGCCGGCACAAAAGCAAGACCGGCTTCACGGCTTGCCCGCCAACGCCGTTCACCCATGACCAGTTCATAGGGGTGTTCCGCGTCGCCTTCGGCAGAGGGCCGCACCACAATCGGCTGGAGTACGCCGATCTCACGGATGGAGTGCACAAGCTCGGACATGTCCTCTTCATCGAAGACACTTCGCGGTTGCTTTCGGTTGGGGTGGATGGAATCAATGGCGAGCTCAGCGAAGCTGGCGCCCGGCACTTCCATCAACGTTTCACGTGAAACATCCGATTCAGGGGCGTCCGGAACCTCAGGTACAGCCGAGGGCTCAACAGGTGCCTCCTGAGCCATAGGCCCTGCTTCAGCGACGTCAGCTGCAGAAGCCGGGGTATCCGATGCAACGGAGCGCTTGCGGGCCGCAGCGGGCTTGCTGACAGGCCTAGCGGCGGCCTCCTCAGCAGTCTTGTCGACCTTCCCCGCCGGCTTCACGGGTGCATTGGACGCTTTCTTCGCCTCAGGCTCTCCGGATACGGGGAGCAGCGCAGCGTCGTCGACCGCAGCCTTGGCTTTTGACCGCGACGTGGTTGAGCGGGCGGATGCAGCACGGCCGGCAGGCTTTTTAGGCGCCGGAGCGCGGAGAGCCTCCTTGTTGATCCCGGCACCACGTCGGGCACCAGCGGCGCGGCCAGGCGCCACCTCATCGCTGGCGGCAGCGAAGAACAGATCTACAGGCCGTCCGCCGCGCACATTCTGGGAGGTATCAGTTGTCTCAGGAGTCTCGGCACTACTGGGAATCAATGCGCCCAGACCCCGGCCCAAACCCCGACGCTTCTCGGTCATGGGTAAGTCCTTCCCTTATGCACACAGCAAGCGGCATGGATTGATTGTGAGAGTATTCTACGGTTCGTCAGTTGGAACACCCGGCATCCCTGTCGGGGTGTCTAGGCTGAACGCTGGGCGATTTCAGCGGCAGCTTCCAGATAGGACAGCGCACCACTGGATGACGGGTCGTAGGTCATCACGGTCTGCTGGTAGCTGGGAGCCTCTGAGATGCGGACAGAACGCGGTACGACGGCGTTGAGCACCTGCTCCGGGAAGTGTTCGCGGACCTCGGCTGCGACCTGTGCTGCCAGGTTGGTGCGGCCGTCATACATCGTGAGCAGGATCGTGGAAACAACCAATTCAGCATTCAGGTGCTTCTGGATCATCTCAATGTTCTTCAGCAGCTGGCTCAGTCCCTCAAGCGCGTAGTACTCGCACTGGATCGGGATGAGGACTTCTTTCGCGGCGACAAAGGCGTTGACAGTCAACAGGCCAAGGCTTGGCGGGCAGTCAATGAAGATGTAGTCCAGCCGCTCTTCTCCGGCCTTCTTGCGCTCCGCGGCATAGACGTCGATGGCGCGGCGGAGCCGCTGCTCCCGGGCCACGAGCGAAACCAGTTCAATTTCCGCACCGGCCAGGTGGATCGTCGCCGGCGCACAGATCAGGTTCTGGATATCCGGGCATTGGGCAACAACCTTGCCCAAGGGAAGGTCATCGATCAGCACATCATAAATGCTCTCAACCTCGGCCCGGTGATCGATTCCGAGAGCCGTGGAGGCATTGCCCTGCGGATCAATGTCGATGACGAGCACGTTAAGGCCGGCAGTTGCCAGGCCCGCAGCCAAGTTGACCGTGGTGGTCGTCTTGCCCACGCCACCCTTTTGGTTACTAACCGTCATGATGCGGGTTTCGGCCGGGCGCGGCAGTACTCGTCCGCGGAGCCGCTCACGGCGCCGGTTTTCGCTGGCGAGCTCGCGGGCCAGTGGTGTGCTCTCGTCCATCAGATCCATAACGTCTACCGACTCCGACGGAACCACCGCCTGGCCGGCTACACCACCTTCACTGGTCTCGGGAACAGGCACAAGGGATGCGCCGGCAGACAACGTTGCAACAGCATCGCCTGTTTCACGTGAAACAGGCAAGGGAGCCTCTGGTTCTGAAACTTTTTCCGGTTGATTCCTTGAAAACGGGGAAGAGAACGCAGAACCCAGTGCAGCAAAGGGGGGAATTCGTTTTGCGGCAGAATCGCGCACACTCACCTGGACATGCTCACTTTCACAACATAAGGCATCACTGCCACTAGCCTATCGGCTGCCCCGCCAAAACCCCGGATCGGTCGGGGCATGTATAAAAACGCGTTCAGGCCCTACACCACAATCCGGACGACGGTGGTGTGTTCTTCAAGCACATCCTCGCCGGCCGTGACCACCGAGGTTTCCTTTCCACCCAGCCGGCGGATCTGCTTCGCGGCCTTTGCAATTTCTTCCGCGGCGCTGCGGCCCTTGATGGCCAGCACTTCACCGTGCCCGTTCAGCAGCGGAATCGTCAGCCCCGCAAGGCCGGACAGTGCGGAGACGGCACGGGCGGTTACGACGTCGACGTCGACTGTCCCAACCACCTGCTCGGCACGTCCACGGATCACCACTACGTTTTCCAGTCCCAGGTCATCAATGACCTCGTTGAGCCAGATCACCCGGCGTTCCAGGGGCTCAATCAGGGTCATCTGCAGGTCGGGACGGGCAATCGCCAGGCACAACCCTGGAAGACCCGCACCGGAACCGACATCGGCTACCTTGCTGGAGTCCGGGATCAGGTCCGCGACGACCGCACAGTTCAGCACATGCCTGCTCCAAAGACGCGGAACTTCGCGCGGACCCAGCAGCCCGCGTTCCATCCCGGACGTGGCCAGATGCTCCACATAGCGCTCAGCCAGCGGCAGCCGCTGACCGAATACCTTGACCGCCGCCTCGTGCTCGGCAGGCGTAATTTCAACCACGAAAACAGATCCTTGTCTTAGCGAAAATCCGGCCCTATGACCTAGGAATCGGTGAGGGACACCACAATATGGCGGGAGGATCCTTCACCCTCGGACTCGCTCAGAAGACCAAGCTCCGCAACGGCGTCGTGGACGATTTTCCGTTCGTAGGCGCTCATCGGAGCCAGGGCGATGTCCGTACCGGACGTCTTGGCCCGGGAAACCGCGTCTTCGGCGATCCGGTGCAGTTCCTCGCTGCGCTCCTTGCGGTAGCCGGAGATATCCAGCACCAGGCGCGAGCGGTTGTCCGTTGCTGTCAGCACCGAGAGCCGGGTCAGCTCCTGGAGGGCTTCGAGGACCTCACCGTCCTGGCCAACAAGTGACTGGAGCCCCGAGTCACCGCCGTCTTCGGAAACCACGGAAATGTAGGTGCGGCCGCTGCGGACTTCGATGTCGATGTCACCATCGATGTCGGCGATGTCCAGCAGCTCTTCGAGGTAGTCAGCGGCGACGTCGCCCTCTTCCTCCAGGCGGCCGGCAGCCCCGCTCTCAGTGGGCTCCGGCAGTTCTTCCACAGACTCTTCGACGTGCTCAGTGCTCATCTTTTCTTCCTGTTCTTGCGCTGGGGCTGCTGACGCTGGGCCTTGGACAGTGCGGGGACTTCTTCAACCGGCTCGGACTTCTTCTCGCCCAGCAGGGGAACCATCGGCAGTCCCTTGCGGGCGCGCCGCTCGGCGAGAGCCTTCGCTGCCGGGGAACCCGGCGTGGGCATCCGGCGGATGACGAAGAACTGCTGCGCCATGGTCCACAGGTTTGTGGTGGTCCAGTAGATGAGGACACCAATGGGGAAGTTGATGCCGCCGATGCCGAAGACGAGGGGCAGTACATAGAGCATCATCTTCTGCTGGCGCATGAACGGGCTCTGCAGCGCCTCTTCAGACATGTTCTTCGACATGATCTGCTTCTGCGTGATGAACTGCGACGCCGTCATGGCGATGATCATGATGACCGAGAGGACGACGACGGACACGTGGCCTTCGGTGCCGAAGCCGTGCAGCAGCGAAGAGGAAAGCGGCGCGCCGAGAATGGTCGCTTCATCGAACTGCGTGATGGCGGCCGGGGTCAGGGCACCAATACCCTCTCCGCCTGCGCTGGCGCTGGAGACGCCGTTGAGCACCTGGAACAGTGCAAAGAAGAACGGCATCTGGATCAGCATGGGCAGGCAAGCCGCGAACGGGTTAGTCCCGTGCTTCTTGTACAGCGCCATCTGCTCCTGCGTCATTGCCTGGCGCGATAGCTGGTCTGTCTTGCCCTTGTACTTCTGCTGGAGCTTACGCAGGTCCGGCTGCAGGGACTGCATGCCCCGCTGGGCCTTGATCTGCTTCACGAAGACAGGAATCAGCGCGGCCCGGATAACGATCACCAGGCCGATGATGGACAGTGTCCAGGTCCAACCGGATGCGGCATCCATTCCGAGGAATACGAATCCCTCGTGGAAGATCCACATGATCCATGACACCACCCACTTGAAGGGGAACAGTATCGTTTCGAAGAAACCCATTTACTCTCCTCAAGCCGCCGAGCGGCTGTCTTCGTCTGCTGGAATCACGGGATGATTCAGCACAATAATCCTGGGGACCGATTCCTGCGGCCAGGTCCGGTGGCCTTCGGGCACATGGTCCACTCCGCCGTCGTTCCAGGGATGGCAGCGGATAAGCCGCCGCGCAGCGAGCCACGAGCCCTTGACGGCACCGTGGACGGTGACGGCTTCAAGGGCGTATGCCGAACATGATGGAAAGAAGCGGCACACAGGACCGTAAAGCGGGGACACCACCTTGCGGTACGCGATCAGAAGTCCGATTAGAACAGTCCGGGGAAGGTGCCAGAAAAAACGCACAAGTGAAAGGAAAATGGCAGCGGTAAAAGACGCCTTCGCCGGTTTGCTACCGGTGCGGCCCATCTTTTGCCCCCTCCCTCACCTTTGTGGTCACTGCCGAGAAAGCTTGCCGATGCATGCAGAGAGGGCACCAGCGTAGTCGGCACTCAATTGCGCCCACGATGCCGATGCCGCCGACGGCAGTGCCCTGACAACAATGTCCAGCCCCGTGGGGTGGTCGGCCAGGCTCTGCGCTGCTGCTTCCCTCAGTCTTCTCTTAACGAGGTTACGTGTCACGGCGTTCCCGACGGCTTTCGACACAATGAACCCGACGCGCGTGGGCGCGGCCGGGTTAGGCACTGCGTATAAGACTACGTTCCGGCGCCCACTTCGGGCACCGGAACGTACAGTATGGGAAAAATCCGCCGACGAACGCACCCGGTTCCTCGCGGCCAACATTCAGGACGCCAGGACGGGGGGACAGAGCTGCGGAGGCAGCATCGGCAAACCTAAGGCAGTTTTATGCCGACAGTTCGGTACGGCCCTTGCCACGGCGTGCGGAAAGAATGGCACGGCCGGCACGGGTGCGCATGCGAAGGCGGAAGCCGTGCTTCTTGGCACGACGGCGGTTATTCGGCTGAAAAGTCCGCTTGCTCACGGTGGTTACTCCAAGACAATCTGCGCTGGCGCTTGCTGCATCAAGGGGGAAAGCGCAAGCGGCTGCTCATTTCATGTGACTGACTACGCTCAACCCGGACCTGGACCCTGATTCCCAGAACCCTGAAGGGCATGAATGAGTGCAGATAGCAGACACAAAGGACTACTCAACGTTAGGTGAGACCCCGTTGCCAGTCAAACTGGGAGTGCACGGGTTGTTCATACCGTTTCTTCCACACCTGTGGACAAGTGCCGCAGCCGGTTCCCCGAAGCGTAGTGTGAGTCCCGCCCCAAGTCACGCAGGGGCGCCGGATTCCAGCTACCGACAGCCGAATTGATGCTCTAGGCTTGGCGCTGGGTCATTTATCCACGACTGTGCATAACTCTGTGGATGAACCTTCGGGATCCAGGCCTGGATTCCGGTTTCTTAGAACTCCCTTCAGGGGCGTCACGAGAGGTTTTTGTGGGTACGGACGAAATCAACGATGTCGGCAGCTCCTGGCGCAAGGTCATCAGGACGCTGGAATCCGATGACAGGGTTTCTCCCCGCCAGCGCGGATTCGTGGTCCTGGCCCAAGCTCAGGGCCTGATCGGTACCACCCTTCTGGTCGCCGTTCCCAATGAACTGACCCGCGAGGTCCTGCAGACCCAGCTGAAGAACATCCTCGACGAAGTCCTTAAGACCGTCTTTCAGGCGGACATCCAGTGCGCCTTCGTGATCGACGCCGATCTGACTCCCGTGGCCAAGGCAGAACCGGAGCCCGAGCCCGAAGAACCTGCGCCGTCCCCCGTCCCGACCGGCGAGAGCGCACCGTCCCCGACTCCGCCGAGCACTTCGCATGAGTTTGGCCGGCTGAACCCCAAGTACGTTTTTGAGACTTTTGTCATCGGTTCCTCTAACCGGTTTGCCCACGCCGCTGCCGTGGCCGTGGCCGAAGCTCCGGCGAAGGCCTACAACCCGTTGTTTATTTACGGCGATTCTGGACTGGGCAAGACCCACCTGCTTCACGCCATCGGACACTATGCCCGGCACCTCTATACCGGCATCCGGGTGCGGTACGTAAATTCCGAAGAGTTCACCAATGACTTCATCAACTCCATCCGCTACGACGAGGGCGCCAGCTTCAAGCAGCTCTACCGCAACGTCGACATCCTGCTTATTGACGACATCCAGTTCCTGGCGAACAAGGATGCGACGCAGGAAGAGTTCTTCCACACCTTCAACGCGCTGCACAACCACAACAAGCAGGTGGTCATCACCTCCGACCTGCCCCCCAAGCAGCTTTCCGGCTTTGAGGAACGGATGCGTTCACGTTTCGAGTGGGGCCTGCTGACAGATGTGCAGCCGCCGGAACTGGAAACGCGTATTGCGATTCTGCGCAAAAAGGCCATCGGCGATTCCCTCAGCGCACCGGACGATGTCCTTGAATACATCGCATCGAAAATCTCCACGAACATCCGCGAACTGGAGGGAGCGCTGATCCGGGTCACGGCGTTCGCCAGCCTGAACCGGCAGCAGGTCGACGTCGGCCTCGCGGAGATTGTCCTCAAGGACTTGATTACGGACGACGGGGCCCAGGAAATTACTGCGGCTTCGATCCTCGGTCAGACCGCCGCGTACTTCCAGATCAGCCTGGAGGAACTGTGCAGCAAGTCCCGCACCCGGACCCTGGTCACCGCCCGGCAGATCGCCATGTACCTGTGCCGTGAACTGACGGATATGTCGCTTCCGAAGATCGGCCAGGAACTTGGCGGCCGTGATCACACCACCGTGATCCATGCCGACCGTAAAATCCGTGAGCTCATGGCTGAACGCCGAGCCATCTACAACCAGGTCACTGAGCTGACCAACCGCATTAAGCAGCAGCAGCGCGAAGCATAAAATCCGCGTCATGGCGCGGATGTAAGGGCCCCGAAGGGGCTCGAAATTAACACATGTGGACAAGGGTGTGGATAACCCGGTGGACAACTCCCAGTGGCGGGGATTGGCCTGTGGATACGCGGAATTACAAAATAGTTCCCAACAGCTGCACACGGCGGGTAGGCTGAGCGTCCACAGGTTATCAACAGGCTTAAAACGCCGGACCGCCACGATGAGACGACTTATCCACAGTATCCACAGGCGTTATTAACACTACGAATCTTAAGAATTTGGGTTCCACCAAATAACATCCGACCTTCTGCGCCAAACATCCGACGTTCCCTTCGGGCCGTCCTTCGTCCTGGAAAAACCTCCTGGACCGCCGTTGGTCCCTCCGTCAAAAGCAGCTGTGTCCCTTCCCAACGCGGGTGCTCTGCAGCTCTGTCTCCGCACCCCTGCGGAGACTGCCTGCCGGCGGTAAGCTGACACAGGGTATTGTTGTGATTCCCAACGGGCAGCCCGGGCGTCCTGGCCGCCCGAGATGCTCCCTCACGTGTTCATGAAATTTCAGTAGTACTGATAAGTACGTTGTGAAAGGCGGCACCCTGCAGTGAAGTTCAGAGTTGAGCGGGATGTCCTGGCCGAGGCGGTTACCTGGACAGCACGGTCCCTCTCACCCCGTCCGCCGGTCCCTGTCCTTTCCGGGCTGCTGATCAAGGCCGAATCCGGCTCCTTGAGCATTGCCAGCTTTGATTACGAGATCTCGGCACGCCTGCAGATCCCGGCCGACATCTCCGATGAAGGCACCATCCTGGTATCCGGCCGCCTGTTGGCAGAGATCTGCCGCAGCCTCCCTTCGGCCCCGGTCGACGTCGAAACAGACGGTTCGAAGGTGACCCTCACCTGCCGGAACAGCCGGTTCAACCTGGCCACCATGCCTGTTTCCGAATACCCCGAACTTCCGGCGCTCCCCGATGTCAGCGGAGTCGTGGACGGCGATGCCTTCGCCCAGGCGGTATCCCAGGTGATCATCGCCGCCAGCCGGGACGACACCCTGCCGATCCTGACCGGTGTCCGCATGGAGATCGAAGACGACCTCATCACCTTCCTGGCCACCGACCGTTACCGGCTTGCCCTCCGCGAACTCCCCTGGAAGCCGGCGACACCCGGAATTTCCACCAGTGCGTTGGTGAAGGCTAAGACCCTGAACGAAGTTGCCAAGACTCTTGGCGGCGGCGGAGACCTGAACATCGCCCTTTCCGGTGACAGCGAACTGATCGGCTTTGAAAGCGGCGGACGGCGCACCACCTCGTTGCTGGTCGACGGCGACTACCCGAAGATCCGTTCCCTCTTCCCCGATAACACGCCCATCCATGCCACTGTGGAAACGCATGCCCTGGTGGAGGCAGTCCGCCGTGTTTCCCTGGTTGCCGAACGCAACACCCCGGTTCGCCTGGCCTTCACGGACGGACAGGTAACCCTCGACGCCGGAACCGGTGAAGATGCCCAGGCTTCCGAAGCACTTGAAGCTTCCCTGGTCGGCGACGAGATCACGGTGGCCTTCAACCCGCACTACCTCAGCGAGGGCCTGGGCGCTTTCCCGAGCAAGTATGTGCGCTTTTCCTTCACCACCCCGCCGAAACCTGCGGTGATATCCGCGCAGGACGAACTCACCGGAGACGACCAGGAAGACTACCGGTACCTGTTGATGCCGGTGCGCCTGCCGAACCAGTAAAGGCTTTCAACGGCATCTCGAGAGCCTTTTCCGTCCACCCCGCGTGGACAATGGAGAGAGGAACCGACATGCACATTGGCCTTATCGGACTGGGAAAAATGGGTTTCAGCATGCGTGAGCGGCTGAGGCGAAACGGAATCCAGGTGACGGGGTTCGACAGGAACCCCGTCGTGAGCGACGTTGGGTCCCTGACGGAACTCGCCGCGGTGCTGCCGGCACCGCGCATCGCGTGGGTTATGGTTCCGAGCGGTGAAACCACGGCTGCGGTCATCAACGATCTTTCGGAGCTGCTTTCCGCAGGGGACCTGGTGATCGAGGGAGGCAACTCCCGCTACACCGAGGACCAGCTACATGCCGACAAACTGGGTTCCGAGGGGATCAGGTATCTGGACTGCGGTGTTTCCGGAGGCGTCTGGGGCAAGGACAACGGCTACGCCCTTATGGTCGGCGGCGACCCCACCGACGTCGCTGAGGCCATGCCGGTCTTTGACGCACTGCGTCCGTCCGGTGCGCGGGCAGACAGCTTCGTCCACGCAGGTGCCACAGGTGCCGGGCACTACGCCAAAATGGTGCACAACGGGATCGAATACGGGCTGATGCAGGCCTACGCCGAAGGCTACGAACTGCTCGCCGCGCAGGAAAACGTCAATGATGTTCCGGGCATCCTGCGAGCCTGGCAGGAAGGAACCGTAATCCGTTCCTGGCTTTTGGAACTGGCCGTCCATGCGCTCGAGGACGATCCGGGCCTCACCCGGGTAGCTGGTTATGTGGAAGATTCCGGCGAGGGCCGCTGGACCGTCGAGGAAGCCATGAAGGCCGAAGTTCCAACCCCGGCAATCGCTGCCGCCGTGTTCGCCCGGTTTGCCTCCAGGCAGGAGGATTCCCCCGCCATGAAACTGGTGGCTGCGCTTCGCGGGCAGTTCGGCGGTCATGCCGTGAAACCGGCCGAATCGGCCGTCGACGCCGGTGAGACCGGTGCGGCGCCAAGTGCTGCAGAGCAGGCGGTCGGGGACTCCGGCGGACCCGAATAGCTGACGGTAGGCTGGTGGCGGACCCGGAAACACAGGGGCCGGTGTCAGGCCGGAACGGACTTGAGTAAACGGACAGGATGGAAATACCAGGTGGAGCAGCGTGTACGTTGATTACCTTTCGCTGACGGGATTCCGCAGCTACGGGCAGCTTGACCTGAGCCTGAAACCCGGTGTGAGCGTCTTCGTTGGGCCCAACGGCACAGGTAAGACCAACATCGTCGAGTCCATTGGTTACCTCGCCTCGTTGTCCTCCCACCGGGTCAGTTCCGATGCCCCGCTGGTGGCCTTCGACGCGGAACAGGCCCTGGTCCGGGCCCGGGTAGTCCGCGGAAAGCAAGCGACGGCGCTGGAAGTCGAAATCAATCCTGGCCGCGCCAACCGGGCCAGGATCAACCGTGCCAATCCGGTCCGCGCCCGGGACATCCTTGGCATCTGCCGCACGGTGCTTTTTGCACCGGAGGACCTTGCCTTGGTCAAGGGCGATCCTTCCGCCCGCCGCAAGTTCCTGGATGACCTGATCGTTTCGCTCCTGCCCCGGCATGCAGCGACCCGCGCCGACTATGAACGTGTTCTCAAACAACGCAATGCGCTGTTGAAATCGGCCCGGACCAGCGGCCGGTTCACCTCCGCCCACGAGGCGACGCTGGAAGTATGGGACCACCACATGGCGGCCGCCGGAGCGCAGCTGGTTGCAGCACGCCTACAGGCCATGGATCGGCTCAGCCCCCACCTTGAGGGTGCCTACAAAGACCTGACCGACGGTTCAAAGGCTGCCCGCGGCGTCTACCGCTCAACCCTGCTGGGACAGGTGGACGACGACGGCGCCGCCGACGGGCCCGCGGATTCCGCCGACCTGCTGGGGCTGGGACAGGAAGAACTGCAGGAGAGATTCCTGCAGGCGTTCGCCGCCAACCGGAAGCGTGAAATTGACCGCGGGATCTCCCTGGTTGGGCCACACCGGGACGAAGTGGAGCTTGTGCTCGGGCAGGCACCGGCCAAGGGCTATGCCTCCCACGGCGAAACCTGGTCACTGGCGCTGGCCATGCGGCTGGCCTCCTACTACCTGCTGCGGGACGACGACGACACCCCCGGATCGGGTCCCATCCTGATTCTGGACGACGTCTTTGCCGAACTCGATTCCAGCCGCCGGGAGCGGCTGTCGGACATTGTGGCCGGCGCCGAACAGGTGCTGGTGACCGCCGCGGTGGCGGAGGACATCCCTGCCGCCCTATCCGGTGAACAGATACCGGTGATTCCGGGAGGCGTCAGTGTTGCCACCGGATGACACCCCCCAGCCGGATGGATCCGGCGATGACCGTCCGGATGCGGCCAGGGAACAGCTGAACCGGATGCGCGAGGCGGCTCAGTCACGCGGTAACCAGCGGGTGCCGGTGAGCCGCCGCAAGCAGGGACAACGCCGGCAGACCCCTTTTATCCCCGGGGAGTACACCGGACGGGATCCGCAGGGACTGGGCAAGGTCTTTAGCCGCTTCGTCAATGAGCGCGGCTGGAACTCACCCGTAGCCGTCGGTTCCGTGATTTCCCGGTGGGAGGAGCTGGTGGGCCCGGATGTCAGCGCTCACTGCAAACCGGAATCCTTCTCCGACACCACGGTTCAGGTCCGCTGTGACTCGACCGCCTGGGCCACGCAGCTGCGCCTGCTGCGTTCCACGCTGATTGCCCGGTTCGACGCCGAGCTGGGCGCCGGCGTCGTCACGCGCATCGAGGTGATCGGGCCCGCAGCACCGAACTGGCGCAAGGGACTGCGCAGCGTCAAAGGCAGGGGACCGCGGGATACCTACGGCTAGGGATTGCTGGTGTGCATGTGAAAAAAAGTCATTGATATATGACCGCGTTTATGCTCTCCTTCACACCCGCTGCGCGGTGCTTAGCGGGGTGAAAAACCCTCCGGACGTATCGGGCCTCATCGGACGGCAAGAAAATGGCTCAAAACCCGCTTTAGTGGCCGCTGGTGGGGTGTTTTGGCGCGCAAAGATACCCTTAGCACGGTAGAATTGGTAGCAGAGGCGCCCTCTCCCGCTGGACAGGGTGCCAAATTCTGACCGACACAAGAGGAGTCGACAGCACCTGTGGCTAACGACAATGAGCTAAACAACACGGAGCCCGCCCCCCAGGAAAACAGCGAACCTCAGGCCCCGCACGAATACGGCGCCAACGAGATTACTGTGCTGGAAGGCCTGGAAGCCGTCCGTAAGCGCCCGGGCATGTACATCGGCTCCACCGGTCCCCGCGGCCTGCACCACCTGGTTTACGAAGTGGTGGACAACTCGGTGGATGAAGCCCTCGCCGGCTACTGCGACCGCATCGATGTGACCCTCCAGGCCGACGGCGGCGTCCGGGTCACCGACAACGGCCGCGGCATCCCGGTGGATCTGCACCCGACGGAAAACATCCCCACGGTCCAGGTTGTGATGACCATCCTGCACGCCGGCGGCAAATTCGGCGGCGGCGGTTACGCCGTGTCCGGTGGCCTGCACGGCGTGGGTATCTCCGTTGTCAACGCCCTCTCCTCCCGGGTGGAAACCGAAATCAAGCGTCAGGGCTTTGTCTGGCGGCAGACCTTCGAAAACGGCGGCCACCCCGTTGGCGGGCTGCGCCAGGGCGACGCCACCGAGGAAACCGGTACCACTCAGACCTTCTACCCGGACCCGGAGATCTTCGAATCGACGGAGTTCGACTTCGAGACGCTGCGCGCACGGTTCCAGCAGATGGCGTTCCTGAACAAGGGCCTGCGCATTGTGCTCACCGATGAGCGTGCCGCCGATGAAACCGTCGCGGAGATAGCCGAAGACGACGCCGACTCCGCTGACAACGCGCCGAAGCACCGCACCGTGGACTACATGTATGCCAACGGCCTGCTGGACTACGTCCAGCACCTGAACAGCTCCAAAAAGGTCGACGTCATCCACGACGACATCATTGCCTTCGAAACCGAAGACAATGACAAGAAGATGGCCGTTGAAATGGCCCTGCAGTGGACGACGTCGTACTCCGAGAGCGTCCACACCTACGCGAACACGATCAATACCCATGAGGGCGGCACGCACGAAGAAGGCTTCCGTGCAGCCATGACCTCGCTGATCAACCGCTACGCCCGCGAGAAGAACATCATCAAGGAAAAGGATGACAACCTCACCGGTGACGACATCCGTGAGGGCCTCACCGCCGTCATCTCCGTGAAGATCGCCGAACCGCAGTTCGAAGGCCAGACGAAGACCAAGCTTGGCAACTCTGAGGTCAAGGGGTTCGTGCAGCGCGTGGTCACCGACCAGCTGGGCGACTGGCTCGAGCGCAACCCCACCAACGCACGCGAAGTCATCCGTAAGTCCATCCAGGCTTCCCAGGCCCGGCTGGCCGCGCGCAAGGCCCGCGAATCCACCCGCCGCAAGGGACTGCTGGAATCCGGCGGTATGCCCGGAAAGCTCAAGGACTGTTCCTCCAAGGACCCGTCCCGGTCCGAAATCTACATTGTGGAGGGCGACTCTGCAGGCGGTTCCGCCGTCCGCGGCCGCAACCCGGAGACCCAGGCAATCCTGCCGCTGCGCGGCAAGATCCTCAACGTTGAACGCGCCCGGCTGGACCGAGCCCTCGGCAACGCCGAAGTCCAGTCCATGATCACGGCGTTCGGCGCCGGCATCGGTGAGGACTTCGACGTGGAAAAGGCCCGCTACCACAAGATTGTGCTGATGGCCGATGCAGACGTGGACGGCCAGCACATCACCACCCTGCTGCTGACGCTGCTCTTCCGCTACATGCGCCCGCTGATTGAGCAGGGCTACGTGTACCTGGCACAGCCGCCGCTGTACCGCATCAAGTGGTCTAACCACCCGCATGACTACGTCTACAGCGACCGGGAACGGGACGAGACCGTGGCCCGCGGCCTGGCCAACAACCAGCGCCTTCCCAAGGAAAACGGAATCCAGCGCTACAAGGGCCTGGGTGAAATGGACTACACGGAACTCTGGGACACCACCATGGACCCGGACCACCGCACCCTCCTCCAGGTCACCATGGACGATGCCGCTTCTGCGGACCAGATCTTCTCGGTGCTTATGGGCGAGGACGTCGAATCACGCCGAAACTTCATCCAGCAGAACGCCAAGGATGTGCGTTTCCTCGACATCTGATGCTTTTCCCCGGCCGCTGCGGCGGCCGGGGAAAGCAGCGGCAGCCGGAGCAACTGGCCCGGCGAGCAATGAACGCACATGGACTTGAACTTAGAACGGAACAGAACCAATGAGTGATGAGACCCCGGAAGTCCCCGGCGGCGAACTCGAACCCGTAAGCGGGAACGTCCTCTCCGACCGTGTTGAGCAGATCGACCTGCAGACCGAAATGCAGCGCTCCTACCTGGACTACGCCATGGCGGTCATCGTCGGGCGTGCGCTTCCGGATGTGCGTGACGGCCTGAAGCCGGTGCACCGCCGCGTGCTCTACGCCATGTACGACGGCGGCTACCGCCCCGACCGCGCGTTCAACAAGTGTGCCCGCGTGGTTGGCGAAGTCATGGGCCAGTACCACCCGCACGGCGACTCGGCCATCTACGATGCGCTCGTGCGCCTCATCCAGGACTGGGTGATGCGTGCGCCGCTGGCCCTGGGCCAGGGCAACTTCGGCTCCCCCGGTAATGACGGCGCTGCCGCTCCGCGGTACACCGAAACCAAAATGGCCCCGCTGGCCATGGAAATGGTCCGTGACATCGACGAGGAAACCGTCGACTTCATGGACAACTACGACGGCCGCAACCAGGAACCGACGATCCTGCCGGCCCGCTTCCCCAACCTGCTGGTCAACGGCTCTTCCGGCATCGCCGTCGGTATGGCCACCAACATTCCGCCGCACAACCTGCGCGAGGTCGCTGACGGCGTGCAGTGGTACCTGCAGAACCCGGAAGCCTCCAACGAGGAACTGCTCGAAGAGCTGATCAAGCGGGTCAAGGGCCCGGACTTCCCCACCGGTGCAACCATCCTCGGCCACAAGGGCATCGAGGATGCTTACCGCACCGGCCGCGGCTCCATCACGATGCGCGCCGTGGTCAGCGTCGAGGAACTCCAGGGGCGAACCTGCCTGGTGGTCACGGAACTGCCGTACATGGCCAACCCGGACAACCTGGCCATCAAGATCGCCGAACTGGTCAAGGACGGAAAGATCACCGGCATCGCCGACATGCGCGATGAAACCTCCGGCCGCACCGGCCAGCGCCTCGTGATCGTGCTCAAGCGCGACGCCGTCGCGAAGGTTGTGCTGAACAACCTGTACAAGCACACCCAGCTGCAGGAAAACTTCGGCGCCAACATGCTGGCAATCGTCGACGGCGTGCCACGCACGCTGAGCCTGGATGCGTTCATCCGCCACTGGGTCACCCACCAGCTTGAAGTCATCGTCCGCCGCACCCGCTACCGGCTGCGTAAGGCCGAGGAAGTCGCCCACATCCTGCGCGGCCTGCTCAAGGCACTGGACGCCCTGGACGAAGTGATCGCACTGATCCGCCGCTCCTCCACCGTGGAAGAGGCCCGCAACGGCCTGATCCAGCTGCTGGACATCGACGAACTGCAGTCCCAGGCCATCCTGGATATGCAGCTGCGCCGCCTTGCTGCCCTGGAACGCCAGAAGATCCAGGACCAGCACGCCAAGCTGGAACTTGAGATCGCCGAGTACAACTCGATCCTGGCCTCCGAGGAGCGCCAGCGGCAGATTGTCAGCGAGGAACTCGCTGAGCTCGTGGACAAGCACGGGGATGACCGCCGCACCAAGATCCTGATGGGCTACGACGGCGACATGAGCATGGAAGACCTCATTCCCGAAGAGGAAATGGTCATCACCATCACCCGCGGCGGCTACGTCAAGCGGACCCGGAGCGACAACTACCGGGCCCAGCACCGCGGCGGCAAGGGGATCCGCGGCGCCGCGCTGCGCGGGGACGACGTCGTGGACCACTTCTTTGTCACCACCACCCACCACTGGCTGCTGTTCTTCACGAACCTGGGCCGCGTGTACCGTGCCAAGGCCTACGAACTGGCCGAAGCCGGACGCGATGCCAAGGGACAGCACGTGGCGAACCTGCTGGCCTTCCAGCCAGGCGAGCACATTGCCCAGGTGCTGGACCTGCCCGACTACGAAGCCGCTCCGTACCTGGTGCTCGCCACTAAGCGCGGGCTGGTCAAGAAGACCCAGCTTCAGGACTACGACACGAACCGGTCCGCCGGCGTTATCGCCATCAATCTGCGCGAAGGCGACGAAGTCGTTTCCGCACAGCTGGTCAGCGAGACCGACGACCTGATGCTGGTGTCCCGCAAGGGCCAGTCCCTGCGCTTCACGGCCACCGACGAGGCGTTGCGACCGATGGGCCGGGCAACCTCCGGCGTCACCGGCATGAAGTTCCGCGAGGATGATGAACTCCTCGCTGCGGACGTCATTACCGAGGACTCCTACGTGTTTATCGTCACCGAAGGTGGCTACGCCAAGCGCACCAGCGTCGAGGAATACCGTGTGCAGGGCCGAGGCGGCCTGGGCATCAAGGTCGGTAAGTACAACGAGGACCGCGGACACCTGGTCGGCGCGATGATCGTCCAGGAAGAGGACGAAGTCCTGGTGGTTATGCAGGGCGGCAAGGTTGTCCGCTCCGCTGTCGCCGGCGTTCCTGCGAAGGGACGCGACACCATGGGCGTTATTTTCGCCAAGCCGGACAAGAACGACCGCATCATTGCGGTGGCCCGTAACTCCGAACGGGATCTGCCGGTGGACGCGCCCGACGGCGAGGAAAGCTCCGAAGGCGAGTCTGTGGAGGTACCTGTGGATGAAGTACCGTTGTCTACAGATGAAACGGCTGGGCGCGACGCGCAGTCTGCTGAAGATGGAGGTAGCGAGTGAGCTCGACCAACTCTAACGCCAGGCCTGGCGGCGGCCCGCGGGTGAAGACCCCGGCACGGCCCGCCCAGCGGCCTGGGACGGGTCAGAGCGCGTCAGGTAACCGGCAGCCGCTGGTGAAGCCGGCTCCCAAGGCGAAGGCCCGCAAAGCCCGCCTGCTGGTGAGCAAGATCGACCCGTGGTCGGTGCTGAAGATGTCGTTCCTGCTGTCTGTCGCCCTCGGCGTCGTTACGGTGGTCGCGGCGATCGTACTGTGGACGGTCCTGGACCTGACGGGCATCTTCGACCGGGTAAATGACCTGCTTGGCGAAATCGCCGGTTCTGAGTCTGGCGGATTCGACCTGCGGGAGTTGGCTTCCCTTGGCCAGGTCGTCTCCTTCGCGACCATCATCGCTGTTGTCAACGTCCTGCTCCTGACGGCCCTGTCGATGCTCTCGGCTGTGCTGTACAACATTGCCTCGACCCTGGTCGGCGGCATCGGTGTCACCCTCACTGACGACTAGCCTTGCTTGGTTCCGGCGCAGGAATTGAGCCTGCGCCGGAACCGCGAGGAACCCGATTTGGGTTCCGGCCGGGGTTACGGTAAAGTCATATCTCGGCCCGGTGAGGTATCGGGGCGTATAGCTCAGGCGGTTAGAGCGCTTCGCTGATAACGAAGAGGTCCCAGGTTCAAGTCCTGGTACGCCCACGGAAGATCATTTCGATGATCGACCACAACGGCAAGGAGACACTGTGAAGAAGTTGTTAGCTATTGCAGCAGCGGCAGCAGCAGGCGTCTTTGTCTTCAAGAAATGGCAGGAAACTGCCGCGGAGAAATCCGCCTGGAAGGCATCGACCGATAAGGTCGAGTAGTTCCGCTAAGGAACGGTCTGGTTTGAACACCTTCTCAGGTGGGATATACTGGAGCAGTTCCAATTCGGGGGCATGGCGCAATTGGTAGCGCACCTGCTTTGCAAGCAGGGGGTTCGGGGTTCGAGTCCCCGTGCCTCCACCGAATGAAAGTCCCGGCCACTGCGGCCGGGACTTTCTGCGTTAAAGCACCGGCGCTTCTGCGCCTGCCTGCTGCGGTTTGCCGGTCCGAGGAACTGGTGCGGACAAAGTGGTAACCAGCAGGCCTTAATCTTTTTACATGACCATCTTCCTGGCCATGGTCGGTGTGCTGGGTGTCTCTGCCTCGGGACCCATCATGGCAGCAACAGCCGCTCCGGCACTCGCAATCGCCTTCTGGCGCAATGCCCTGGGAGCCGTCGTTATCGGCGTCCCGGCCGGACTGCGCCGCCGGCACGAGTTCCGCAGCCTCAGCCGCTCAGAACTGCGCTGGACGGGGCTGGCGGCCCTTGCCTTGGCGCTGCACTTTGCCTGTTTCATCACCGCCCTGCAGCTGACCTCGGTTGCTGCGGCCACTGCACTCGTTTGCCTGCAGGCGGGCTGGATCGCCCTGTTTGACCGCCTCCGTGGCCGCCGGGTGGCACCGCAGACCATGGTGGGACTGGTCGTGGCCTTCGCCGGCGTCGTCGTAATAACGGGATTCGATGTGGCGCTCTCCCCGGAAGCCCTGCTGGGCGACGCCCTGGCGCTGGCCGGCGGTGCGCTGGCGGGCCTCTACACGATCGCCGGAGCCAAGGCCCGGCGGACCATGTCCACCGGAACCTACACGACCCTCTGTTATGGATCCTGTGCCGTGATCCTGCTGGTGATGTGCGCGGGGTTTCGGCAGCCGGTCATCGGGTTTGAGCCGGCGGCCTGGCTCGGGATCCTGGCGGTCACGCTGATGGCACAGCTGCTTGGCCACACGGTGTTTAACCACCTGCTCGCGGTCATCAGCCCCCTGGTGGTGTCGATGATCATCCTGCTCGAGATCCCGGGTGCAGCCGTTCTCGCGGCCATCTTCCTGGGAGAGGAACTGCCCGGCGGCATTTATGCCGGCCTGGCGATAATCCTGGCCGGCCTCGCCGTCGTCGTTATAGGGCAGGCACGGGGACGCTCGGCCGTCAGCGGAGACCCCGGCGATGGGCCGGTGCCTCCGCTCCCTCCGGCCCTCGGGGGCGACATCGAAAAATAAAAACCGCTTTAACCACGGAAGGACCCCGGCAAATCCGGGGTCCTTCCGTGGTTAAAGCGGTGGAGCTGGTTACTTCTCGGGCTTGTCAGCCTTGGTCTCAGCGTTTGCCGGGCCCGGCTTCGGAGCCGTAGCTGAGGCTTCCTTGCTGTGCTTGGCGGCCTCGGCAACTTTCTCCCCGGCCTTGGTGGCGGAAGAGGCAGCGGCATCCTTTACGCCCTGGGCGGCTTCCTTGGCCTTCTCAGCGGCGGTGTCGACGCTGTCCTTGGCCTTCTCCATGGGGGTAGCAGCAGGCTTGGGGGCAGCGGGCTTGCTGCTCTCGGCAGGTGCCGTAGGAGCGGGGGAGGGAACGACGGCGGGCTTCGGCTGTGCCGGTGCGGGCGTCTTCCACGGATCTTCAACCGGGCGGGACGCGCGCCAGGCAGCCACTGCGGCTACAACTGCCGAAGCGACGATGCCGAAGACGAGCCAGCCCTTGCCGCCGCGCTTCTGCTGCTTCTTCAGCTCTTTGGCTGCCTTTGCGGCGGCCTTCTGTGCCTGCTTCAGCGCCTTCTTATTGCCGGTGACCTTGGCCACGGCAGTCTGGACGGGGACAGAGGCATTACCGAGACCGCGGGAGACGGAGTCAGCGGCATCCCCGAGTCGATTGGAGATGGTGGGGATGTAGCTGTCCACGACCCTGTCCTTGGCGTGGTTCAGGGCCGGGGTTGCCTTATCCAGGGTGGTCTGGATCTTCGGAGTGGCGTCGTCGACAACCTGGCTGATCCTAGGGCCGACTTTCTGAAGGCCGTCCTGGATCCGCGGCGTCATCACGGCAACACCCTGCGCGATCTCGTCGGCAGCACGCTTGAGTCCGTCCTGAATCTTGGGCGAAGCAGTTTCGATCCCCTTTTCAATGCGGGGAACTGCCCAACCGACGGCGGCCTCTACCCTGGGGGTTGCCCAGTCCCGTGCCGTTTCCACGCCTGCGGTGACATTCGCTTCGAAGTCACGGGCAATGCGGTCCTTCTTATTCAAAACTACCTCCCGGGATAGTGACGGTTCAGCCTTAGCCTACGTGCAATGGCTGTTCTGTGCTATCAGCAGGCCCCAGCGGCCGGAGCTTTTCACTGTGCGCTGAACAGGCCAATTTCCGCGCGCCCAAAGGGACGCCGTGGAAGAATGAGCTACATGACTGCTATTCCTACTGCAAAAGCGACCCTCCATACCTCCAAGGGCGATATCCGGATCAACCTGTTCGGCAACCATGCGCCGAAGACGGTCCAGAACTTCGTCGGCCTGGCAACGGGCGAAATCGAGTGGACCGATCCGGCCACGGGTGAGAAGACAAACCGTCCGCTCTACGACGGCACGATCTTCCACCGCATCATCAAGGACTTCATGATCCAGGGCGGCGACCCGCTGGGCCGTGGCACCGGCGGTCCCGGCTACCAGTTCGACGACGAGATCAGCCCTGACCTGGACTTCACCGCTCCGTACAAGCTGGCCATGGCCAACGCCGGCATCCAGATGGGCCGCGGCACGAACGGCTCGCAGTTCTTCATTACCTCCGTCCCCACCACCTGGCTGCAGGGCAAGCACACCATCTTCGGTGAAGTTGCCGACGATGAGTCCAAGGCCGTCGTGGACGAACTGAATGCGGTTGCCACAGATATGCGGGACAAGCCCGCTGAAGACGTGGTCATCAACAGCGTCACTGTCGAGCAGCTCTAGTCTGTTTGGCAGCGCACCCCGGCCGGGTCTCCGGCCGGGGTGTCCCCATAAAAAGCCCCTGGAGCCGAACACACCATGTCCTACGGAATTCCGGCCGGACCGCCGGCCCAAGAAGTACCCGTCTGTCCGCGGCATCCTGACCGTGTCAGCTACATCCGCTGCCAGCGCTGCGGCCGGCCCGCGTGCCCCGAGTGCCAGCACAGCGCCCCGGTGGGAATCCAGTGCGTTGACTGTTTCCAGGAAAGCCGCCGGAACGTTCCCGGATACCGCACCCCGTACGGCGGTGCTGTCCGTGCCGGAAAGCCGGTGGTCACCACAACGCTGATGATCCTGTGCGGTGTGGTCTATGCCCTTCAGTGGCTGGTGCCCGGCGTGACCGAGCTGTTCCTTTTTGCCCCGATTTTTGCATCCACCGAACCATGGCGCATGCTGACGGCCGCATTCGTGCACTCCCCCGGGTTCATCTTCCACATTGCGTTCAACCTCTATGCGCTCTGGCTGCTTGGGCGGTCCCTGGAACCCCTGCTGGGGCGGGTACGGTTCATCCTGCTTTACCTGATCTCGGCCCTGGGCGGTTCCATCGGGGTACTGCTCCTCGCCCCCGCCTTCCAGGCAGTTGTGGGAGCCTCCGGTGCGATCTTCGGCCTCTTCGGCGCACTGTTCGTTATCCAGCGCCAGCGGGGCGGCGAGATCAAGAGCCTTTTGATTCTGATTGGCATCAACCTGGTGCTTGGATTCGTCTATCCGAGCATTTCCTGGCAAGCACACCTCGGCGGCCTGCTGACCGGTGCCGCCTGTGCCGCGGTGCTGGCATACGCGCCGAAGGGCCCGCGCCGGTCGCTGGTACAGTTCGGCGGTCTGGCTGGGATTGCGCTGTTGCTCGTGGCCGTAGCCTTCCTTTGGACACCCAGCTTCTAGATTCCACGTCCCCTGCAGGCCTCCGGAAACCCGGGGGCCTGCAGTGTTTTAAGGCACTGGGGAACACTTGTCCACCGCTCGCCGGTGAGTTATCCACAGAGATACCCACACTGTTAGTAACTTACAGACGTGTAACTCAGGTGCCAGGAAGGGTGGTCAGGCATCAGATTTTGGAGTTTAGGCAGTGGGAATCCGGTTATCCACAGGCCTGACGTCAAGTTGTGCACACCCGGTGGGTAACTTCGGCTCAAAGTTATCCAGTGTCTCCCCAGAGTTACACACATGTAATTCCACAGCTGTGGATAACTCAGATCCCAGTGAAGACGCGGAATCGCCCTTGCTTGGCCACAGAGTTACCCACAGTTGTGGATAACTCTGTGCACACGGTGGGTAAAACAATCGATTTTGTCAGCCTGAGTTTTCCCCAGCTTTTCCACGTGTCGCTGTGGAAAAGCTGGTTGGCGTGGAGGACAGCTGGGGTCTGGCAGACCCAATCATTCTGAACAGGTTATGCACGGCTGTGGATAACGGGCTGTGGAGAAGTGGCACCGCTGTGGGTAACCCTGTTTAAAACAGGAATTCCCGGTGTGCGGACTCCGCGCACCGGGAATTCCTGTCTTTTTGCCGGTTAGCGCCAGCGTGTGGTCATCAAGAAACCCGCGATGGCGAGCCCGAAGCCAACGAGGATGTTCCCTGAACCCAGTGCAGGGATGGGGTAAACCGCCTGCGAGATGTAGAAAACGATGATCCAGATCAGCCCAACGAGCATGAGACCGAACATCACCGGCTTGTACCAGACCGGATTCGGCTTCGGTGTGGCTTTACCCTTGACCGGAGCGGGAGCAGCAGCGGCCGACGGCTTCTTACGGGACTTGGACTCGGGCACGGATCCTCCTAGGGGAACCGGCTCACTTCACGCCGGTGTGGTTATGGTCTGTGGGAAGGCCCGCACGCCTCGCCCGGCGGACCGGCTGGCGATATCCTGACTTGGTATCGGCGGCGAGCTGGGTGGCTTTGCAGGTTCCCTCTCTTCCAATCGTAGCGAATGACCAGCAGCAAAGTGCCCGGTGCCACCCGGGACAGTAGAGAGAGAACCGGGGGAAGCTTGCGTAGTTCGACGAATGACATCGCACCGCACGGGGCAGAGGTGCCCGAAACCCGCCGGGTGAAGCGGAACCGGGGCGGCGCCGCGCCGCGCCGCCGCGGCTCCATGGTGGTACAGGTATTTGGTGAACTGCTTATCACCGCCGGTCTTGTACTCGTTCTGTTCGTCGTCTGGGAGCTCTGGTGGACCAACATCGAGTCCGACCGCAGGCAGGAGCAGGCCATGGAGGAACTCTTTTCCGGGTTTGATACGCCGGCGGTACCGTCTCCCGGCCCTGCTCCCGAAAGCTACGGAGACCCGGCTGTGCTGCCGCCTCCCGATGCTGACGGGGACACCTTCGCGGCAATCTATATTCCGCGCTTCGGCCCCGAACACGCACGGCCGGTCACTCAGGGGGTGGGCACGGAGGTGCTGGACACCCTGGGACTCGGCCACTATCCGGAAACCGCCATGCCTGGTGAGGTCGGCAACTTCGCGCTGGCGGGCCACCGGCAGACCCACGGACAGGTCCTCGACGCCGTCGACACCCTGGTGCCCGGCGACCGCATCTACGTGCGGACTGCAGAGGGGTACTACACCTATATCTACCGCAACAGCCAGATTGTCCTGCCGGACAAGGTGGACGTACTGGCCCCGGTCCCGACCCAGGCCGGCGCGGCACCGGCGGAACGGATCCTGACCCTGACTACCTGCAATCCGCGCTTCGGATCCCAGGAGCGGTTCATCGCCTACGCAGTGATGGAATCATGGCAGCCGGCCTCTGCCGGTCCCCCGGCAGAGATCGCAGCAATTGCAGCTGGCAGCGCAGAAGGACAGGGATAAAATGTACGCTTGGATCTTCCGGCATCTGCCCGGCCCGCTGTGGGTACGCATCATCACCTCGCTAGCGCTGGCCGCGGGCGTGGTGCTGGCACTGATGGTTTTTGTATTTCCCTGGTTCTCGGAACTGAGTTTCCTGGGCCCACTTACGGATTCAACGATTGGCGGTTCCTGAGGTAATGAGCACCCGTATCCTCGTGGTCGATAACTACGACAGCTTTGTCTACACCCTGGTCGGCTACCTGCAGGAGCTGGGGGCACAGACAACCGTAGTGCGCAACGACGACGTGAGCTTGGACGAAGCCAAAGAGCTGGCAGCAGCCCGCGACGGCGTCCTGGTCTCCCCCGGGCCCGGGGCTCCGGGTGATGCAGGGGTGTGCATCGACCTCATCCGCTGGTGTGGAGAAAATGCGAAGCCGATGCTTGGCATCTGCCTGGGCCATCAGGCGCTGGCCGAGGCTTTCGGCGGCACCGTCACGCACGCTCCGGAACTTATGCACGGCAAGACTTCGGAGGTGGAGCACCACGGAACGGATGTCTTTACCGGGCTTCCCAGCCCGCTGACGGCAACCCGCTACCACTCCCTTGCCGCCGTCGCGGACCGGATTCCGGCGGAGCTGGAAGTCACTGCGCGGACCGCCAGCGGAATCATCATGGGCCTAAAGCACCGTGCTGCTCCCCTGTCCGGAGTGCAGTTCCACCCCGAATCAGTCCTTACCGAGGGCGGCTACGAGATGCTGGGCAACTGGCTGGAGGGGCTGGGGCTGGAGGGGGCCGCGGCCCACGCCGCGACCCTGAGCCCGCTCATCAGCTCGGGTTCCTAACCCTGGCCTGAATCGCCCCGCCGCCCACCGGAGTGCGACGGCGATGAGGACGAACTGGGTGAGGCCGATGGCGAAGGTTTCGCAGGTTCTTTGGCAACGGTCAGGGTGACCGTGCTGCCCTGCGGAACATCGGATCCGGGCGCAGCGCTCTGGTCCGTCACGGTACCGGGTTCCACGACCGTGTTTTCGACCTCGTCCACCACCACCTGCAGCCCGTAGGCAGGATCCGCAAGGTAACCCTTCGCCTCTTCGACATCCAGGTCGATGAGGTTGGGAACCGTGACCTTTCCAGTCGAGAGGACCAGGTCCACGGTGCTGCCGACCTGGACCGACGTTCCTATTCCAGGCTTGGTTTCAATGACCCGGCCCTCCGGAACAGTCGGACTGTTTTCGGCGACGGAATTTCCGCCCTGCAGTCCCAGCAGGCGCAGGACATCGCGGGCCTGGGCCTCACTCATGCCTGGCAGGGTCTCGGGGACCTGGACGGCCGAGGGACCCTGGGAAACATAAAGGGTGATATCTCCGTCCAGCACGGCGAGAGTCCCTGCTTCGGGTGCAGTGCCTATCGCCAGTCCGCTTTCCACGGTGTCGCTGTATTGCTGTTCGATGACAGGCGCCCTGAACCCGAGGCTGGTAATGGTATTGATGGCGTCCGTCTGGGTCATGTTTTCCACATTCGGAATGCTCTCGGTCACCGGAGGTGGAGGGGGCTGGTTCGCCAGATTGTAGGCAAAGATGCCGCCCGCAGCCAGGATCAGCGCCAAGGCAACGAACAGCGTCACCATCCATCCCCGGCCCCGTTTCTTCTGCCGGGGATTCTGTTCCTGGTCATTACCCACCCGAAGCCGGGACGGATCCTCGTCCTCCTGAAGGTCCTCGGCCGACATGCTCGTCAGCGGGCCACCTTCCAGGACCCGGGCCATGGCGCGGGTGCGGGGTTCTTCCTCCGGCAAGGGCTGGGCAGGAGCCTTGGGCATCTGGATGGCTTCGGTGGCGTCGGTCCGGTCCGGCTCCATCCGCCCATGGCGTGCGGCCTGCAGGGCTTCGCGGAACGCATGAGCGTTCTGGTAGCGGTCGTCACGGTTTTTGGCGAGGCCGCGTTCCAGGACGGAGTCCAGTTCCGGGGAGACCTCACGATTAAAGCTGCTGGCCTTTGGAGGGATTTCGCGCACATGCTGGTAGGCCACCGAGACAGGGCTGTCCCCCACAAAGGGAGGACGCCCGGCGAGCATCTCGAAGAACAGGCAGGCAGCCGAATAGAGATCACTCCGGGCATCGACGGTTTCACCGCGTGCCTGTTCTGGAGACAGATACTGGGCGGTGCCGATCACTGCCTGGGTCTGCGTCATCGTCGCGGCTGAGTCAGCGATGGCCCGGGCAATGCCGAAGTCCATGACCTTGACCTGGCCCTCAGCCGTCACCATAACGTTTGCCGGCTTAATATCGCGGTGCACGATCCCGGAACGGTGGCTGTACTCGAGGGCTGCCAGTACGCCGAGGGTGTAGTCAACAGCCGCTTCGATGCTGACCTCTCCGGCCTTGATCAGGTCCCGGAGTGTGCGGCCGGAGACGTATTCCATCACGATGAACGGCAGCCGGACTTCATCCTGGGAATCGCTTTCCGATTCCTGGTCTCCGGTGTCGTACACCGAAACGATTGAGGGGTGGTTCAGCCCGGCGACCGCCTGTGCTTCCCGCCGGAACCTCGACTGGAACAGCGGATCGCGTGCCAGATCGGGACGCAGCACCTTAATCGCCACTGAGCGGCCCAGCCGGGAGTCCCGGCCGAGGTACACGTCAGCCATGCCGCCACGGCCAATAAGCTCACCTACCTCGTACCGCCCGTTGAGGACGCGGTCAGTGTTCAGCGTAGGGTGTCCTTTCAGGAAATCCGCACTCATAGTGCCTACTGGTCTCCAGGCGCGGTAGTGCTGCCGCCTTCGGGCTGTCCCGCCGGGGGCCCGGTGGAGACGACGACCGTCACGGTGGTTCCGGACGGAACCGTTGCACCCTGGCCGGGATTCACGCTGATAACGCTGCCGCTTGGCACATCGTTTGAAGGCTGCCTGACGACGTCGGGCACCAGGCCTGCGTTGACGATCTGCGAGGTGGCGCTGCTTTCCGGCTGGTTCAGGAGCCCACCAGGCACACTGACCATCTTGGGGCCAGAGGAATAGGTGATGGACACGGCATCGCCGCGGGAGAGCGTACCGACGGGATTCACATCGAGCACGGTGCCTTCCGGCTGGTCCGACGGCACCGGGTTACGGCTCACGGCCAGGCCGAGGGCACTAAGCTCCTCGGAAACCTGGTTCACTTCGCGGCCCTGGTACTGCGACGCGTTGATCGTGATTTCCGCAGCCGAAGAGCTGGGGGTCGCGGACGGCGTCGTGGGGGAGGCGGAGCTGGAGGTCGGCGAGGCACTGCTTCGTGTGGGACTGGCCGACGTCGAGGAGGATGAGGCGGACGTCGACGGCGATTTGGTGGCCTGGTCGTTGCCGGCTGGATCGGAATTCAGGTTGACCACGATCAGGGCAATAATGCCGATCAGTACGAGGGACAGGAAAACAATCAGCGGAATCAGCCACTTCTTGCGCCGCGGTTCCTCGTCATCGCTGCCATAGCCGTCGTCGCTGCCATACCCGTCACCGTCGACGTCGTCGTCGGTCCATTCGCGGGATGCTGCCAGAGCGCCGGTCTCCTGGCCATTGGACGCGGAAGCCGCAACGGGCAGGGCCGAGGTGGAGGGAGAGGTGTCCACGACGCGGGTGGCCGAGGTGTCCCCGGGCATCGGTACCGGAGCTGTCATTGCGCCGGTGGCGGCAGCGCCGCCGGCTCCGAAGAGGAGCATGCCCGGCACCGCCTGCTCGGCAGCGCTGATGTCGCCGCGGCGGATGGCCGCGACGGCGCGGGCCAAGGCCTCGGCGTCGGAGGGGCGGTCCGCCGGATCCTTTGCCAGCATGGACATGATCAGGGCGCGTACAGGCGCGGGAATCGTTTCCGGCAGCGGCGGCGGAGTGTCATTGACCTGTGCCAGGGCAATGGCGATCTGTGATTCCCCCGAGAACGGGCGCGTGCCGGCGAGCAACTCGTAGCCGATGACTCCGAGAGCATAGATATCGCTGGAGCCGGTGGCCTGCTGGCCGGTGGCCTGCTCGGGCGCCAGATACTGTGCGGTGCCCATGACCTGGCCGGTGGCGGTGAGGGGCACCTGATCGGCGAGGCGCGCGATACCGAAGTCGGTGATTTTCACCCGCCCGTCGGGCATGATCAGCAGGTTTCCCGGCTTCACGTCGCGGTGCACAAGGCCCTGCTTGTGGGCGACGGCAAGGGCGGTGGCGGTTTGACCGATGATCGAGAGGGCACGGTCCGGCGACAGGACCTTTTCACGGTCAATGATGGTGGACAGCGGCTGGCCCGGGACGAGCTCCATCACCAGATAGGCCGAACCCTCCTCCTCGCCGTAGTCGAACACGTTGGCGATGCCCTCGTGGTTCAGCAGAGCCGTGTGCCGGGCCTCGGCACGGAAGCGGTTCAGGAAGCCCGGGTCCCCGGTGTACTCCTCCTTGAGGATCTTGATGGCAACGATCCGGCCCAGGACCAGGTCCCGTGCCTTCCAGACTTCGCCCATACCGCCGATGGCTATACGATCGGTCAGCTGGAATCTGCCGCCTAAGGTGATACCCGAAGTAGGCCTCACTTATTCAACACCGCCTCTAGGAGTTTTTGCGCGCTTGGAGTGGTCAATTGGGATCCGGTGGTCAGGTCAACGTCTTCCATGACGATCGAGATGGCCACCTGGGGGTCTTCTGCCGGGGCGAAGCCGGTGAACCAGGCGTTGTCGCCGCGTCCCTCGACTTCAGCGGTACCGGTTTTCCCCGCCACCTTGAACCCGGGAACTTGGGCGGCTGAAGCAGATCCGTTGTCCACCACGCTCACCATCCAGTCGGTCAGCTGGGCGGCTGTCCCCGGGCTGACGGAGGTGTTGAGGACAGAGGGTTCGGGTTCATTGATGACGGACAGGTCCGGGGCCCTGACGGCTTTAATCAGGTTCGGGGTCATCTGCACGCCATTATTGGCGATCGCCGCGGAAATCATGGCTACCTGCAGCGGGGTTGCCGTGACGCTGCCCTGGCCAATCGAGGAAAGGGCCAGTTCAGCCTGTCCCTCGGTTTCGGGGAACTGGCTGGCCACAACCGGCGTGGGGATATTGAGTCCCGCGCCGAAACCGAACTTCTCTGCCTGGTCAGCCAATGCGTCCTGGCCGACTTCCCAGGCGATCTGGGCGAACACGGTGTTGCAGGACTGCTCCAGAGCGAACTGGATCGTCGCTTCGGAGCGGGTCCCACACAGGCCGTTGGTGAAGTTAGGCAGGGAAATGTTCGTCCCCGGGAGAGGGAGTGCGGGCGGGTTCGGAATCACCGATTCCGCAGTGAACTTTCCCGTTTCGAGAGCGGCAGCGGCGTCGACGAGCTTAAACGTGGAGCCCGGGGCCAGGAGGGACTCTGTGGCGGGATTCCTATACGGGGAGAGTCCCGGGACAGTGAGCAGCTGCTCCATGTTGGCGTCAACTACTTCGGTGTCGTGGACGGCCAGCAGGTTTGTGTCATAAGAGGGTTTGGAGACCATGGCCAGGATGTCGCCGGTCTTCGGGTCCATCATCACGATTGAGCCCTTCTGCCCGTCGGGAATCAGGTCGTAGGCCATTTGCTGGAGCTCGGGGTCGATGGTGAGTTCCACGGAGGCACCCTGCGCCTGGGCGCCGGTGAACAGCTGGACCAGGCGGTCATAGAACTGCTGGTCGCTGTTGCCGGTCAGCTCATCATTCATGGCGGCTTCGAGTTGGTTGGCGCCGAGCGCAAGGGAGAAGTAGCCGGTCAGAGCCGAGTACAGCTCCGGCTGGTTGTAGACCCGCTGATAGTTGAACTGGTCATTGGAGGGGACGGATTCTGCAATCGGGACGCCGTCAACGAGTATGGAACCCCGGTTCTGACCGAAGTCCTGGTACAGACCGCGGTTGTTGATCGGGTTTGCGTTGAGCTCGGGAGCAGCGAAGAACTGCACATAGGTGAGCGACCCAAGAATGGCCAGGAACATGGCAAGGGCCACGATCCAGCTGTTGCGGATAGCCTGGTTCATGCGCGCCTTACCTCCGTTTCAGTTTTGCCGCTCCGCTTCAGGGGGCGGGCGGTATCTGCCGGCGATGCCAGTGCGGGCTCCATATCGGTGGACAGCCCGGTAGCCGCAGGCCGGCGGGCTGAATTGGAAATCAGCAGGAGCAGGGCAATGATGATCCAGTTGGCCAGCAGCGAGGAGCCGCCGGCTGACATAAAGGGTGTTGTGAGTCCGGTCAGTGGGATCAGGCGCGTGACTCCGCCGATGACCACGAAGCACTGCAAAGCGATCGTGAAGGACAGCCCGCAGGCCAGCAGCTTGCCGAAACCGTCCCGCGTGCCGAGAGCCGCCCGGAAGCCGCGGGATACGAGGAGTACAAACAGCAGGACGATCGCAACGATGCCGACCAGCCCGAGCTCCTCTCCGAGTGCGGCGATGATCATGTCGGAGTTGGCATAGGTGACCAGGTCGGGGCGGCCCTGCCCAAGCCCGGTTCCTGCCATCCCACCGCTGGCGAGGCCAAAGAGGCCTTGAACCACTTGATAGCTGCCGCCGGGAACGCGGTCGATAACTTCCGGTTCAAAGGCGTTGAGCCAGCCGTCGATGCGCAGGGCCACATGGCTGAACAGTTGGACGGCCACGAGGCCGCCCGCGGCGATCAAGGCCAGGCCGATGAGGACCCAGCTGACCCGGCTGGTGGCGACGTAAATCATGACCATAAAGAGGCCGAAGAACAGGATCGAGGATCCAAGATCGCGCTGGAAGACGAGGACCCCGATGCTCACCGCCCAGGCGGCCATCATTGGCCCCATGTCCTTAAACCGCGGGAACTGCAGCGGGCCGACCTTTCGGCCGGCAAGCAGGATTAGGTCGCGGTTGGTGGATAGATACCCCGCAAAGAATATAGCGAGCGTGATTTTGGCGATTTCACCGGGTTGGAAGGTGCCGAAGCCCACGTTGATCCAGATCCGCGCACCATTGATTTCCTGACCGATCGGGGCGGGGGCCAAAGGCAGCAGCAGCAGGATAGCGCTCACGATGAGGGAGATATAGGTGTAGCGGCGCAGGATCCTGTGGTCCTTGATCAGGAACATCACACCGATCGCAGCGGCCACGGCGACAGTGCTCCAGAGGAGCTGGCGATCCGCGGCATTGTCGCTTTCCGCGATGTCCAGCCGATGAATCATGGCCAGGCCGATGCCGTTCAATGCGGTCACGATCGGAAGTATTACCGGATCTGCATATTTTGCCCGGAAGCGCAGCACGATGTGGAAGGCGAGCACGAGGGCCACCAACGTTCCGCCCTGGACCCAGAAATCCGAGTCGAAAGCGCGGTCTTCGTCGATGCCGACAAGCATGTTCGCGCCGATGCCGACCGCGAGGGCGAGCAGCAGCAGGACGGCCTCAACGTTCCGGCGGGACTTGGCGGGCGCGGCGAGTTCTGACATTACTGTTCCCCTCCGCAAGTATGGGTTGTCCCTGGAGCGGCTTCCGGGTCAGCAGTGGCCCCCAAGGCGTCGGCGAGGACGGTCGGCGACGGCGACGGTTCTGTTTCAGACGGAGTGGGGCACAGGACTGCCTTCGCCGTGCCGCGCAGCTGGTCCACGATTTGCTCGGCGTGCACGAGGTCACGGGCCGGGACGGTGTCGTTCACCCGGCTGCGCCAGTATTCGGGGAGGCTGTCGACGGGAATGTTGGTCGTTTCGGCCACCTGGGAGAGTTTGATCGGTCCCAGGGTCTGCGAGACGCCGTTGTAGATAGCAACGCGGTTGTCGGAAGAACCCACGTAGTACCGCGTCTGGGTCCAGGCGTACCCGACCCAGAGCACTGAGGCCAGCAGGGCAGCCAGCACCGCGATCACAACGATGGGGATCCAGCGCCTGCGCTTACGTTTGGGCGGTTCGGCAGGTTCCACGCTTGAATCGGCGGTGCCGGCGTCGTTGGCCTTGTGCATCAACATGCGTGCGGCACGGCGTTCCGCGGTACGTTCGGTGACGATCGGAATCTGGCCGGTTTCGGTCGCCAGGGAAGCGGCTCCGACCAGGATGTGGGGGCGGGAAGCGAGATCCTGGCGGATCAGCTCGGCGCGGACAGGGCTGTCGGCGTCGCGATCCTCGGTGGAGGCCGCCTCAGCGGCTCCCTCACCGTCTGCGGCGGGAACGGACTTACTGCCGTCTTTTCCAGGTGCAGGAACGGCAGCGTTCTGGGCCGCGATTCCGCCCGTTACCGGAGCCGTTTCCCGGGGCAGCTGATTCACGCCGGGCATCTCGTCGCCGGACTCTTCGGCGACTTCGATGATGGCCACGGTGACGTTGTCCGGCGAGCCGCCGGCAAGCGTCAGGTCCACCAGAGTCTGGACGGCGTCCTCGATGTCGGCAGAATGACGGAGCACTGACTCAATATCACTGTCCCGGAGTACAGCGTTCAGGCCATCAGAGCACAGCAGCCACTTCTCTCCGGCAGAAACCTCGAAAGTAGCGAGATCAAGCTCCGGGCTGGCATCGACGTCGCCCAGTACCCGCATCAGGACATTTTTGTGGGGATGGATTTCGGCGTCTTCGGGCTTCAGCCGCCCCTCATCGATGAGCCTCTGGACAAATGTGTGGTCCACGCTGATCTGTTCAAAGACACTGTCCTTGAGCCGGTACGCGCGGGAATCTCCGATGTGCGCCAGGGCAATACGCTCATCCTGCAGGAGCATGGCCGTGACCGTGGTACCCATTCCGGAGAGCTCCGGGGAGGTAGTGACCAGCTCCGAGAGCAAGGAATTGGCGGCCTGGATTTCATCAGCGAGCACGGTCACGGCTTCGTCGTCCAAGTCCCGGCGGTCCAGATGTACCAGGTCCAGGACAGTCGATGCCGAGGCAACGTTGCCTCCCGCATGGCCACCCATGCCGTCGGCGACAACAGCGAGGTAGCGCCCTACGTAGGCCGAATCGTCGTTCTTGAGCCGCACCATGCCCACATCGGAGCGAGCAGCGTATCGAAGGACCAGAGCCACCGCTAAGGCCTCAATTCGATGACCGTTTTACCGATACGGATCGGCACGCCCGGGTCCACAGGCTGGGCGCGGGTCAGCTGGGAACCGCCGAGGAAGGTTCCATTAGTGGAACCGAGGTCTTCGATGAACCAACGGCTGCCCTGGGGGAAAAGGCGGGCATGCCGGCCGGAGGCATAGTCGTCCTCCAGCACAATCGTGGCCTCTTGGGCCCGCCCCAGCAGGATCGGGCTGGACGCGAGGTCCAAAGTAGTTCCACGCAGCGGGCCTTCGGTAACGACCATCTGGCGCGCCTGCACGCGTGCGGGCGCCGGTGCTTCACGCTCCAGGGCCGGGTTCTTGCGTACTTGGCGTGCGGTGGGTGTTCCGGTGCGGTTACGCGCACCAAGGACGAGGTCGCGCCGGATTGCTCCGACGACGCCAAGAACCATCACCCAGAGCAGGATGAGGAACCCGTACCGGAGCAGGGTCAGTGTCAGCGAGCCGTCCACTAGCGCCCTCCGGAACGGAGCGGAAGGAGGCGGAAGACGATGCGGGTCCGTCCCATGGTGATTGTGGAGCCGTCAGTGAGGATGGTTTCTCCCTGTACTTTCTGGCCATTGACGTAGCTGCCGTTGGTGGAGCCCAGGTCAACGGCGCGAACCGTGCCGTTTTCGGTTCGGATTTCGAGATGGCGCCGGGAGACGCCGGTGTCGTCAACGAGGATATCGGCCTCTGAGGAGCGGCCGAGCACTACCGAGGTGGCATTGAGGGAATAGCGCTGGCCATCGATGTCCAGGACAGGCTGCATGCGTGTGGGGCTCTGCCGCGGTGCAGGAGGCTGGGGGTGGCGGGGGCTGGCCACACGCGACTTCTCGGTCGTTGAGTCGATCTCCAGGGAACCGGGCTTAAGCGAGGAATCACGGGTGAAAGAGACCCGGACCGGGCCCTGCAGAGTGTAGCTCTGGCTGCGGGCGTGCTTAATGACGACGTCGCAGAGCTCTTCGGCGAGCGGCGCGCCCCATTCCTGGGCGCGGGCAAAGTCGTCATCGGAAAGACGTGCGGTGAAGACGTTGGGCGCGAGCGTACGGCCCTGACCCAGGGTCATGGACTTCTCATCCAATTCCCGGCGGAGGGCGATTGCCAGTTCGAGCGGTTCAACGCGTCCTGATGTACCGGTGGAAAACGCCCCGCGGACCATCCGTTCAATGCCGCGTTCGACGTTGTCGAGTAGGCCCATCTCCGCCTCCTTCCCTGTGTCTGGAACCTTGTGTCTAATCCTGCTGTGGCCCTGTTCCTACCTTGGTCCTGCCTTGTCCTGCCTTGTTCGTACCTTGGTCCTGCCCTGTGTTGGCCGCACCTTCCGGCAGTCGGACCGGTGGCCTGCCACAAGAATGTACCTGCAGCGCAGACCCTGCCGGAGTGGTGCAGCATGAAGGGCATGCAGGCAGGGCGTGCGTCTATCCATTCCGATACTACTGGGGTCGGCTGAAAAATGTCTTAACACCCTAGCGGTGTCCCGGACGGGTGAATCCCGTCCTCCGCAGCTCCCGGGGCCCGTTCCGAGGCGTTGCGCGGGCCACGAAAGCCGGTTTCTGGCTGAGTTTTCCGGTGCCATCCGGCCCTCTGCCGGGCTGGCCTGGAGCCGGAGTGAGCCCTGTTTAGGTGTTTGGCGGAATTGCCGGTATGCTTGATTCTGCTGTTCCCGAGGAATCGGAATGCAGGATCTCGCTCTTAGCAGTGATATTCACCGCATTTCCAGCTGAGGGAAGACACTTTGCGCGAGTGGCGGAACGGCAGACGCGCTGGCTTCAGGTGCCAGTGTCCGAAAGGGCGTGGGGGTTCAAATCCCCCCTCGCGCACGTTATGAAAATCACCCCGGTCAATTGGCCGGGGTGATTTTTTTGTGTGCCTTGCCACCCCTTGTGTGCTGGCCTGGGAGTGTGCTGGCCCGGGAGCGTGCTGGCCTGGGAGGGCCGTGACGGCGGCAACGAAATTCCTCGCTCGCAGAGCTCGGAGGAATATTAAAGCCGCCTTACCCGGACCTCCCACCCCCCCCGCTGGCCGGCAACCGCGCCAGGAGTTTGGCACGAGGGGTGGGAGGCCGCCTCAGCCGGGGGGGCGAGACGCAGGCCGGAGGGACCTGGGTTAGGCGCTGGGCTTCTTGGCTGCTTCTTCCTTGACGCGCTTCGCCTCCGCGCGGACCGCAGCGAAGCTTGCCCGCTCGGCCACGAGCCACTGGGGAGGGGACGCCAGCAGCTCGGTGATCTGCTCAGTAGTCAGCGGATCCGTGATGCCGCCCCGGGCAAGGCCTCCGATGGAAATGTTCAGCTTTTGGGCAACCACCGGCCGGGGGTGCGGCCCGTTGCGGCGCAGCTCGGCCAACCACTCCGGCGGGGTGGCCTGTAGTTCATCGAGTTGGGCGCGGGTAACAGGGTTGTCCTGGAACTCCTTCGGCGCGGCGGGAAGGTAGATGCCCAACTTCTTGGCGGCCGTCTCAGGCTTCATGGATTGGGAAGATTTTTGGGGGGTCATAACTCAAGGGTATCCGGCGCCCCTGCGGGCGGTGGTGAGCTAGTGTGAACAGGTGTCCCAAGAGTCCCCACCGCGCGCCGGATCGGCTATCCCCCCACTCAGAATCGCCTATGCTCCCGGGGTGACGCCGGGCAAATGGATTTCCCGCTGGTCCGAGCGGCGCCAGCGAGGGCTGGAAGCCGAACAGGTAGGGGAAGCAGACATCCTGGTCCGCTTGGAGAACGGTTCCGCGGACCTGGTTTTCATCCGTATTCCGGAAGAGGGATTTGAACGCCCGGAGGACCTGCACGCGATTCCGCTCTACCGCGAACAGCCTGTGGTGGCCGCGCCCAAGGACCACCCGGTCGCGGCGTTCGAGGACGTTGTCCTGGCCGACCTCGCCGGCGAGAACCTCATGGATGCAGCGGAGCTGGGGGGCGTAGCCATGGGACTGGAAGTTGTCGCTTCCGGAGCCGGACTGCTGATCCTTCCCATGCCTGTGGCACGTTTACATTCGCGGCGCGACGTCATCAGCCGGCCCGTGCACGACGTCGAGGGGACCTGCATAGCCGTGGCTTGGCGCCAGGACGCTGAGGACACGGATATTGAGGAGTTCATCGGTATAGTCCGCGGACGCACTGCCAACAGCTCCCGCCAGCCCTCAGTACAGGCCGGGCCTTCGAAGGACCGGAAAGCCAAGAGTGGGAACCCGGGGCAAGCCCAGCCGGGGAAGACGCAGGCTGGGCAGTCGCAGGCAGGCAGGGGAAAGGCCGCCAGGGGCAAGGCACCGCACAACAAGCCGAACAAGGGCGCCGGAGGTAAGCCTGCCCGCCGTCGGCCGGGCAAAGGACGCGGCTAAGGCCACCTGGAACGAGCTAGGCCACCCATCCGCGCAATACGGCAAACCCGGCCTCGATAACGCCGTAGATGGCATAAACAGAGACCGGCACCATGATGGCCCATTCCCGCCAGGACCCTGCGCGTCCGATGATCGGCACGGACAGGGAGCCGCTGGCCTTCCACAACTTGGAAAGCAGCGGCATCGAGGCGACTTTCCGGGGCCGCTTAATCCGCAGCGGCCATAGGACCATAACGCCCTGATGGGTCAGCAGGTCACCGATGATGTGGACCCCCACGCCGAGGCCGACGGCGACGGGAAGCCAGCCGTTGTTCTCCGGTGCGTAAAAGGCGATGAACGCCGAGAGCAGGATGGCGAGCAGCCAGCTGCGTGCGGCGCCGCCGGCGATCTTGAGCGCCTTCAGGGCAAAACCCATCAGCAGGATCGAGAGCAGGCCCGCGCCAATCTCCACGGTGCCCATCCCGCGGATCTCCGTGGTCAGTTCACCCAATGCACCGGCCAGGGCGACAAAAACCGCCAGCCCCAGCAGGGAATGGGTTCCGCGCCGGTGCCCACCGCTGACCCGTTCGGTGATGCGGGCGAGGATGCGGGTCAGGGGAGGCAGCGAGTTGGCGATAGTGCCGCTGTGGTGGTCCAGATCCGGTAGCAGCGCGGCGCCGGCGGTCAAAAGTGCCCCACTAACGACGCCGAGGGGGCTGACCGGGTACCAGCCCAGAGCATATGGGGCAGTTGAGGCTACGGCTACCCATGCCGCTGCGCCGCTCGCGGCGTGATGGCCACCCATCATGGTGTGTTGCTTTCCTTCCGGGCAAGACCTTGCGCCGGAACTCCGGCAGATATCCATGCTGTCACCTGCCACTGACATTCGAAGCCGCAGTGTTGAAGCAGCATGGCTTGGTCGCTGTTGATCCGGGTCTGGGAGCAGGGCAGCGCTACGGGGACGGCAGCAGAAGCCGGTCTAGGATCTCCGCCGAAATCTGTGCTGGTGTCCTGAGTATGTCGACGGTGATTCCCGATTCGTCGTCTTCCAGCGGCTCAAGGGTGGAGAGCTGGGAGGGGAGCAGGGAAGCCGGCATAAAGTGTCCGCGGCGGGATTGCATCCGCTCCGCAAGCACCTCGGGCTCGCCGTGCAGGTGGACGAAGTGGACTTGCCCCTCTGCCTGCGCCAGCACCTGACGGTAGCTTCGTTTCAGCGCCGAGCACGTGATGATGGTGCACCGGCCGTTCTGAGCCTGGGTGCTCATCCATTCCGTGATGGATGTGAGCCAGGGCCACCGGTCCTCATCAGCCAGGGGAACGCCGGAGCTCATTTTCTCGATGTTGGCCGCGGAGTGAAACTCGTCGGCCTCGGCGGCAATCCAGCCTAGGTGCTCGGAGAGCAGGGTAGCGGTTGTGGTCTTGCCCGAGCCTGCCACCCCCATGATGACAAGGTGCTGGGACGGAAGGTTCATGGTACTGCTCCTCAGGACGCCGTTGTCGCCGAAGATGGGATCCCCACGCTTCGATCCATGGTGAAATCAAAGGTAGCACCATAGACTGGGAGCGTATGCCCGCCGAAGGGATACGCGTGAACGGCCGGGTGCCGGCCCTTGACCTGACCACAAAGGATGCGCCTTGCAGGACAGTGGAGTTGTTGGGCAGGACAGTCCTGCTGCCGAGGTGATGAACAACCGGATCATCGAGGTGGTCGGCCGCGACATAGTGACCGGAGGCATGCCTCCCGGAAGGCGGCTCACGCTTGAAGGGCTGCAGGAGCAGTTCGGCGTCTCACGTACCGTGGTGCGTGACTGCATGCAGATCCTCGAGGCCATGAACCTGGTCTATTCGAAGCGGCGCATTGGAATTGTGGTCCTTGAACCGGCTCGCTGGAATGTCTATGACCCGCGCATCATCCGTTGGCGGTTGGCCGGGCCGGGACGAAGAAGCCAGTTCCGTTCCCTGACAGAATTGCGCATCGCCGTCGAGCCGTTGGCAGCGGCTGGGGCGGCACGCTCCGCGAGTGAAAAGCAGCGCAGGGATCTGCAGGAGTTAGCAGCCACGATGCGCAGCCGGGCCGGCGATCCCGATGCCTTCCTCGAGGCGGACATCGCCTTCCATACCTTGCTGCTTGAGGCCAGCGGCAATGAAATGTTTGCTTCACTCCGCGAGGCCGTCGCTGAGGTGCTTTCCGGACGGAGCACGCAAAACCTGATGCCGCAGGGGCCGCGGCCAGAGGCGCTGGACCTGCATGAACTTATTGCCGAGGCCATCGCACGGGAGGATCCCGCCGCGGCGAGGGCCCGGATGGCTGCCTTGCTGGTCGAGGTGGAAGAAGCCCTCCGGCTCCAGGACTGACACCCCAGACGGAACCGGCCGGGGGCCGCCGCATGGAAGCGTGGGCCCCGGCCGGGAAGCCGTGTGGATTTGGAGCGGCTAAAGCGTCGCCTCTTTATTCGCACCCTTCGGAGTGACAACGCTCGCGGTCGGCTTGATGTTCTCGGCGTCGACCATCCAGGCGTACTGCTCCAGCTTGCCGATGAATCCGTGCAGGATGTCTGCGGTGGTTGGATCCTCTTCATCTACCTGGTCGTGTACGTCGCGCATGGTCTTCACGGTGCCGTCCAGCAGCGCGACGACCAGGGTGACGGTGTCCTTGGTGTCCACGAGCCCGGAGGGGAACGGCGGCAGGGACGTACCTTCCGAAACGGCCTGGCTTCGTCCGTCCGGGACCGCCTGCAGGGCGCGCATGCGCTCTGCGAGTTCATCCGCGAAAAGCCGGGCGTCATCGATGATCTCATCCAGTTGCAGGTGGAGGTCGCGGAAGTTCTTGCCGACGACGTTCCAGTGAGCCTGCTTGCCCTGCAGGTGAAGTTCGATGAGATTCACGAGGACGGATTGCAGGTTCGTGGTCAGCTGCTTTGATGCCTTCATGTTTCCTCCTATGTTGACGAAAAATGCTGACTTCTAGGCGGGCCAAGGAGCGGATTCCGCTATCCCCGGCAAGCCGATGTAAGTAACCTTACCTTCAGTTTGTGATCTGTTGTCCAATTCGTTACGGTGGGAACCAAGGTGGAATAAGTCAACTTACTATCTGACCGTCCTACCTCAACCGGTTCAAGAAATTCATTGAGTCAGGGGATCTGAGACAGGGTCCTGCGTGCGGAATTGTGGATGCTGCCCCAACAGCGGCCACCTGCGCTCCGGACCTGATGGCTGCCCCAACAGCCGGCTCCAACTTGATGATGAGAAGACCAAACGGTTCCAGGCCAGCATTCGTGCGGCCTGCCCGAACCGGACGACAAGCCCGGTGTCCCTCCCCTATGCAGGGAAGGACACCGGGCCTTTTGTTTATTTGAGCTTGTCAGTGCCCCGGCACCTGCGGATCCCTCCGCAGGT